>QHPZ01000031.1:0-7195 GCA_003219225.1 Verrucomicrobiota bacterium
GTGGCGAAACGATCATCTCCCCGGTCTCGGCGACGCGCGGTACCGGCATCGATCAACTGCTCGAGATGATGGTCTTGCAGGCCGAGGTCATGGAGCTGAAAGCGTCGCCCACGGCCACGCCGCGCGGCACGGTGATTGAAGCGCAGGTCGAAGCCGGGCGCGGTCCGACGGCCACAGTGATTGTGCAAATGGGCACGTTACAGATCGGCGATCCGTTCATCTGCGGCGATTACGCCGGCAAGATTAAGTCGTTGATGGATGATCGTGGCCAGCCGGTGCGTGAAGCCGGCCCAGCTACGCCGGTCAAGGTCTTGGGTTTCACCGGTCTGCCTGACGCCGGCGACGAATTTCTCGTGATGGACTCGGAGCGCTCGGCGAAAACTTTGAGTGAAGAACGGCTCGACTCCAAGCGGGCGAATAAGCTGGCGGTGCCGCAACGCGCCACTTTGGAGAGCTTGCTCGAGGGGCCGACCGGCACAAAAGTTTTGCGCATCGTGCTCAAATGCGACGCGCAGGGCTCGGTGGAAGCGATTGTCGGCGCGTTCGAGCAAATCGAGAGCAAAAAAGTCGATCTCGAGATTATTCACGCCGCCGTCGGGCCGATTTCCGAATCCGACATTCTCCTGGCCAGCGCGTCCGAAGCGGTGGTCGTCGGGTTTAACGTGAAGGTGGAAAGCATGGCGGTGCCCGCGGCCAAGCGTGAAGGTGTGCAGGTCAAGCTCTACAGCATCATTTACGAATTGCTCGACCAGATCAAAGAAGCGATGGCTGGCCTGCTCGAGCCGGAACATCGCGAGACGATCATCGGTCACGCCGAGGTGAAACAGATTTTCCAGTTGAGCAGGGGCATCGTGGCCGGTTGTCTGGTCACCGACGGTCGAATCTCCCGCGCGGCGCGCGCCCGCGTGGTACGCAAACGCCAGCCGGTTTACGACGGCGGTATCTCGACCCTGCGCCGCTTCCAGGATGACGTGAAGGAAGTGCGTTCCGGCTTGGAATGCGGTATCAAACTGGGCGATTTCAGCGAATACCAGGTCGGCGACATTATCGAGTGTTATCAGCTCGAAGCGATTCCGCAGAAACTGTAAACGGTTACATCGTTACAAAGTTACAAAGTTAAAAAGTTTCCGTTGTAACGTTGTAACTCTTTTAACCTTTTAACTCTGTCCTGGCATGAAACATCGACAATTGCGCGTGAACGAAGTCGTCAAACGCGAGCTCAGCGGCATTATTGCGCGCGAGCTCAACTTCGAAGACGCTCTCGTCAGCATCAATGCCGTGGATGTCACCCCCGACCTGAAGAACGCGCACGTCTACGTCAGTGTTCTTGGAGCAAGCGGCGGCGGGACGAATGTGATTGCGGAACTCGAAGCGCATCGGCCCGCCCTTCAGGCCGAGCTCGCCCGGCGGGTCGTGTTGAAATACACGCCGCATCTCGATTTTCATCTCGACGACTCGATCAAGCGCGGCGCGCGCGTGATCGAGATCTTGGAGGAGCTCGAAACGCCGCCAGCGGAAAACGAGTGAGCACTGTAGCCACGGGCCTGTGGCCCGTTAACTCTAAGCAAACAACCCCAGTGAAGACCGCCCGCAGGGCGGTGGCTACAGAAACCCGATGAGCGCCAGCCGTTCGAGCTTCGCTGAAATCGGCCGGGCCTTTTGCCAGCATCATCGCGTCGCAATTATGAGCCACGTCCGTCCCGATGGCGATGCGCTGGGCAGCGAGCTCGCTCTGGGGTTATGCCTGCAGCAGCTCGGCAAAGAGGTGCACATCTGGAACGAAGAGGGGATGCTCGAGAAATATTCTTTCCTGCCGCGGGCCGAATTACTGAGCAAACCGCCGGCTGTGCCGCAAGATGTCGATCTTGCCGTCGCCCTCGACACTGCGATCCAAAATCGTCTCGGCACGGCAGGCCAGGCAATCCGCTCGGCCAAGCTCTGGATCAACATCGATCATCATGTGAGCAATCCCGGTTACGGCGATCTCGTTTACATCGACCCGAGCGCGCCGGCGACGGGCCAAATTCTCTTTGAGTTGATTAACAGCCAGAAGTTCCCGCTCGACCAGGACATTGCCGAAAATCTCTTCGTGGCGATATCGACGGACACCGGATCATTTCAATATCCAAACACCACCGCCCGCACGTTTGAGATCGCGGGCGAGCTGGTGCACGTCGGTCTGAACGTAGGCGAGATCAGCCGCAAGACTTACGAGAATTATCCACGGCGCCGACTCGAGTTGCTGCGCGAACTGCTCCGCACGATGCGCTTCGATGCCGATGGGCGTGTCGCCAGTTTCGCGCTCGACCTCAAAACCGCCGCCGAGCTCGGCGTTATTCCCGAAGACAACGAAGGGCTCATCGATCATTTGCGCGCAGTCCGCGGCGTGATCGCCGCCGTTTTCTTCGAAGAACTCGCCGACGGCAAAGTGCGCGTGAGCATGCGCTCCAAAAGCGACGCCGTCGATGTTTCCGCGATCTGCCAGAAATTCGGCGGCGGCGGGCACAAACTCGCTGCCGGGGCGCGCATCCGCGGCACATTCGCGGAAGTGAGAGAGCGAGTGCTGGAGGAAGTTTGTGACATCGCCAAGCGCAACACCTGACGGCGTCCTGCTCGTCGACAAAGCAGAAGGCATGACCTCGCACGACGTGGTCGCGCTCGTCCGCCGCAAGCTCGAGATCAAAAAGGTCGGCCACTGCGGCACACTCGATCCCATCGCCACCGGTTTGCTTCTGCTCACGATCGGGCGCGGCACGAAAGTGCAGGACCTCCTCATGAGCGAAGACAAGGAATACGTCGGCAGGCTGGTGCTCGGCGTGATCACCGACACGCAAGATCGACAGGGTCAAATCGTGGAGCAGCGCCCGGTGCCGCCGCTCGATGAAAACCAAATTCATGCGGCGTTCGAAAAATTCCGCGGTGATTTTTATCAACTGCCGCCGATGGTCTCGGCAAAAAAACACGGCGGCGTGCCGCTCTATAAATTGGCGCGCCAGGGAAAGGTCGTCGAACGCGAACCGCGTCTGGTGCATGTTTACCGCTACAGCGTTGATCGCATCGCGCCGCCTGAAATAGATTTCGACCTGCTGTGCAGCAAAGGCTTTTACGTTCGCACCTACGTCCACGATATCGGCGAGACGCTCGGTTGCGGCGCGCATCTCGACTCGCTTCGCCGCACCAAGTCTGGCCGGTTCGACGTGGCAAACGCCATAACTGTCGATCGAATCAAGACCGCTCCGTGCGAAGAAGTCATCGAGAGAATCCTGTCGCTTCCTGAAGTTTCCCGGATGCGCGGAGCGTGACAAGAATGACGAAGCACGAATGACGAATGACGAATTAATCACGAAACCCGAAGCACGAAACGCCCTGGAGCGCCTTGTTCGTCATTCGTCATTGATCATTCATTCGTCATTCGTCATTTGTCATTCGTCATTCCAGAAATGTCTCACGTGCAGATTCATCCATCGACGGCGTTCATCGTGGCCATCAAGCCGTGATCTCAACTTCGGCCGAGCACGCGCAGGATGTTAATGGAACGCCGGTTGTGGTGACGTTCGATCCCCATCCGGAAAAAGTGCTGCGGCCCGCCGCCGCCCCGCACCTGCTCACGGCTACCGAGCACAAAATTGCGCTCATCCGCGACCTGGGCGTGCGGCATCTGCTCATCATCAATTTCGACAAACACTTTGCCTCCACCCCGCCCGAAAAATTTGTCGAGCAGCTGGTTACTCACTCGAAGCCATTGCGCGAAATTTGTGTCGGCCATGAGTGGTCGTTTGGCAAAGACCGACGTGGAAATCTCGATCTGCTCAAGAGACTGGGCGCGGAATCCAAGTTCGAAGTAGTTGGCGTGCCACCCGTGAGGGCCAATGGAGAGGTCATCAGCAGCACGGCCATTCGCGAGGCGGTGCAACGAGGCGATTTCGCTAAAGCCAGGCTAATGCTCGGCCGCGACTACACGGTTCTCGGCACCGTGACGCGCGGCGACGATCTGGGCAAAAAAATAGGATTTCCGACCGCCAATCTGAGCGCGCACAACGAGCAATTCCCGCCCGACGGCGTCTATTTCGCGGAAGCATGGCTCGAGGGCGTGCTATGCCACGGGGTCGTGAATCTTGGTTGCCGGCCCACAGTGAGCCGCGACAAAAGTCGCGTGCTCGAGATTCATCTGCTCAATTTCAATCGCGACATTTATGGCGAAGACCTCGAGGTCCGCTTTGTTCAATACCTTAGACCGGAGAAGAAATTCGACAATGTCGATGCCTTAGTTCGGCAAATCACGGCCGATATTCAGCAGGCGCGCGAGCTTTGCGCAAAGTGATTGGTTGTGATTGATTGCCGCGGCGTCCGCTCCTGATTTCCGCCGGCCGGCGGTGCCGTCTAAATCAACCGGTATTTCGCCGGGCCGACTTTGCTTAACCCGGCAATGTTTCTCCCAGTATCGCTGAACCAGACGTAAAGGTTTGCGGCGCAGGATGCGGAGGATTCTCTCTTTCAGCGCACCGCGCTCGGTCCGACGGGCGGCTGTTCGGCGGCGCGGCGCCCGCGACACCCTCACTGGTGCAACGTCTTCGCCATTGGGCGTCGGAACGCCGTAGCGGTCCTGCACGCGCATTATCTCGCGATCGATCTGTTGGATCCGCGTCATGAGCGCTTCCTTGCGTTCAGAGAGCTTGACCAGTTCCTTGAGCGCGGCGCTTGGAATATTGCGAAGCATTGCTTAGCTATGCCTTGGAAGATTGACAATGCAAGTCTGACCTAACGTTGAGATTCGCCTCGACCTTAGATACGGCGACCAAAGCAATAGCTAAGATTCAAAATCCCAGCCGAGCGAGATCGTCGTGCACTTCCGGGGTCTTGCGGATGGCGAAAATAACAGCGACCGCCCCGACGACGAGACCACAGCCGAAGGCGAAGACGAACAACATCCAGACCGGGAAACTCGATAGTTCCATTACGCCTTCACTGACGAGGAAGCGCCCGCCGCCGGAGAGCAAATAAGCGATTGCGCAACCAAGCAGGGTCAGGCTGATCAGAATGATGGCGCGCAGCTGCGATGGTCGGCGCCGCGCTGCGGGGAGGTTTGCCAGCACGCGCGCCGTGAACCCTCCATCGTCGATGTAGGGCGCGGCATCGCGCAATTGTCGATCTAAGGTTTCGTCATCGATCATCGGCTTCATCATATCAACTTGGCGCCCATGCCGCCAGTGTTCGTTTCAATTTTTCCCGGCCGCGCAGCACATTCGTCTTGACCGTGCCGAGCGGGATGTCGAGGACGCGCGCGGCTTCATTGTGTGACAACCCGTTTTGACAGCAAAGCACCACGGCCGTGCGCTCGGGCAACGGTAATAAATTGAGCGCGTGCATAAGGTCCTGCCTCAAGCCGGGGTCAACAGTCTGCGGGTCCTGCTCGGCCTGCCAATGTTCCTCATCGATGCCGACCAGTTCCTTTCGCTTGCGAGCGTCTTCGCGAAAACAATTGTAGGCGATCCGATAAAGCCAGGTGGAAAAGCGCGCGTCGCCACGAAAACTGCGGATGTTTTTGTAGGCGCGAATAAATGTCTCCTGAGCGAGATCATCGGCCAGCGCCATATCGGTGCGAGTGAGCTGGCGCAGTAGTCCGCGCACGGTCGACTGGTTTCGGCGGACCAGTTCGGCGAACGCGTGCTGGTCATCGTCAACAACAACTCGAGCAACCAGTTGCCCATCGCTAAGCTCCACGTGGCGATACTAAGGTACCGGCGGCGGTGTCGGAACGTCCTTCTTTGCCTCCAGTTTCCAGACGCTGAGATAGCCCAGCCCGATTAGAAACGGAATCAAGCCGAATGACCATGCGCCGCCTTCCCAGTCGTTCACCGCGCCGAGCCAGACCATGAGGCCGATTCCGATCATCGTCCAAATGACTCCGCGGCGCATATCGGAATGTTGACGCGCCGCGCGCGTCGGCGCCATGAGCAACTCTGCCGGCACCGGTTGCCCTTTTTCGACCATCATTCGGATCGTGCGATGGCGCTGCCGGCTGGCCGAAAAAATGAACATTCCGGCAAGGGCGACGATTAGCACCGGCGCACCGAAAACCGCCAGCATGGTGATGCCGACGATCGGAAACACTTCGGGTGGGATATCACTGGAATGCCCTTCGTCACCGTCGCCGCCGTCGATGACGATGCCATGATGGCGCCCAAATTTCTTTTCGAAGCGCTGGTGAATCCTGTCGGCGAGATCGCCTGAGGGCGAGGCGCTGACCGTGGCCGTTGGGGCGAGTGTCGCGCTCAGCGCAGGTGACGCGGTTTGCGCCGCCAACGGAAGTTGGGCAGATATCGCGAGCATCACTGCGGCGATCGAGAGAGGAAGTAATGTTTTCATATTGATCCTTTCCCTGATGAGATGCGCCAACCAGCCGGGTTGGATTCAGGGAAAGCGCCCTTTCAACGAGAGCTGAGTTGACGGTGGGGCAAGACTCTATCGAGGCGACGAACACGCTGGATGTATTCGACGGCTCGGCCCATTCGACTTCGCTCAGGGCAGGCGCCGCGTCGCCCTACCGACTTGCAAACTGCGCTTCTTCGGTAGAACCGCAAAGCGCTACGGTCGAACATTCGCCGCCCGCGATGATCCGGGCGACGGCGTCGAAATACCCGGCGCCGACCTCATGCTGGTGCTTGGTCGCGGTGTAACCGCGCTCAGCCGCCGCGAATTCGGCTTCCTGTAGTTCGGAATATGCCGCCATGCCGCGTCGGGCGTAGCCATGCGCCAGATTAAACATCGCATAATTTAGGGTGTGAAATCCGGCGAGAGTGACGAATTGAAATCTATAACCCATCGCGGCGAGCTCGCGCTGGAACTTGGCGATAGTCGCGCTGTCGAGGTTCTTTTTCCAATTGAACGACGGTGAGCAGTTGTAGGCGAGCAGCTTGCCCGGGAATTCTTTGTGCACGCCCTCGGCAAACCGCCGCGCTTCTTCGAGATCAGGCTTACTCGTTTCGCACCAGACGAGGTCGGCGTACGGGGCATAACTGCATGAGCGCGTGATCGCCTGGTCGAGTCCGGCACGGACGCAGAAGAATCCTTCGTTCGTGCGTTCACCGGTGAGAAACCCGTGATCGCGCTCATCGGCGTCGCTGGTCAGGAGTGTGGCGCCGTTGGCGTCGCTGCGTGCGATGATGATTGTCGGCACGTCGGAAACGTCCGCGGC
>QHPZ01000031.1:7273-11865 GCA_003219225.1 Verrucomicrobiota bacterium
GCCAATTGGTCCTCGAGGTGCACTCCGGCCGCACCCGCCTCGATCATTGCTTTGATCAGCTCGAATACGTTTAGCGGACCGCCAAAGCCGGCTTCAGCATCGGCCACGATCGGCACGAGCCAGTCAATGTCGTTCTTGCCTTCCGCATGATCGATCTGGTCGGCACACAACAGCGCGTTGTTGATTCGTCTGAGCACCGCCGGGACACTGTTCGCCGGATACAAACTTTGGTCGGGATACATTTGCGCGGCGAGGTTCGCGTCGGCTGCGACCTGCCAGCCGCTGAGATAAATCGCTTTCAGTCCGGCGCGAACTTGCTGCACGGCTTGATTGCCGGTGAGCGCGCCGAGCGCTGCGACAAAATTTTCCGTATGCAGCAAGTCCCACAGCTTTTCCGCGCCGCGCCGGGCGAGGGTGTGCTCGATCGTGACGCTCCCGCGCAGACGCTCGACATCTGCCCGCGAATACGATCGCTCAATACCGGCAAAGCGGCCGTCGCTACTCCAACTCTGCGCGCGGCGACTTTTTGTGCGTGCAGGTTTGGCCCCGTCCCGTCGCGATTTCATAGGTACTCGTAGGCCGGTAAAGTCAGGAACTCAGCGAAATGATCGTCGGTCGTGATCTTGGCAAACAATTCGCGCGCTCGGCTGAATCGGCGCTTCTCGTAAGTCGCCTCGCCTAACTGATCGCGCACTTTCGCGAGTTCCTCGTCGAGGATCTTTGCGAACAATTCCTTCGTGACTTTGCCGCCGTCGCTCAGCTTTCCGTCTGGATGGCGAATCCATTGCCAAACTTGCGCGCGAGATATTTCGCACGTGGCAGCGTCCTCCATGAGATCAAACAGGGGCACGGCGCCGCGGCCACCGAGCCACGCTTCCAGGTACTGAACTCCGATGGAAACGTTCTGGCGCAGACCCGCTTCGGTGATTGGCTCGTGCGGCGCAAAATCGAGCAGATCGTCGGCGGTTACGTTCACGTCCGCGCGTTTCCGATCAATCTGGTTCGGCGTTTTCATGATCTTGTCGAACGCGTCGGTCGCGAGTTCGACCATCCCGGGATGCGCAACCCAGGTGCCGTCGTGGCCATCGCCGGCTTCGCGTTGCTTGTCTTCGCGCACTTTGGCAAACGCTTCTTCGTTCGCTGCGGGATCGTTCTTCACCGGAATCCACGCCGCCATTCCGCCCATCGCAAACGTGTTTCGCCGGTGACACGTCTTGATGCAGAGCAAGGAGTACGAACGCATGAAGTGCGTGGCCATTGTGACCAACGCGCGATCGGCGAGAATGAGGTCGTTTTTGGCGCGGAATCTCTTAATGCAGGAAAAGATGTAATCCCAGCGGCCGCAGTTCAGTCCGGCCGAATGCTCGCGCAATTCGTAAAGAATCTCCTCCATCTCAAAGGCCGCGGTTATCGTCTCGACCAGCACCGTCGCGCGGATCGTGCCGCGCGGGATTCCGAGCTCGTCCTGGGCAAGATTAAAGACATCGTTCCAGATCCGCGCCTCCAAATGGCTCTCTATTTTTGGCAGGTAAAAATAGGGGCCGGTCGCGTGCTCGAGCAGCTCGCGAGCGTTATGAAAGAAATACAACCCGAAATCAAACAGCGCGCCGCTGATCGGTTTTCCATCGACCACGACGTGTTTCTCATCGAGATGCCAGCCCCGCGGCCTAACGAGTAGCACCGCCGTCTGCTCGTTCAGGTTGTATTCCTTCCCTTCCGAACTGGTGAAGGTGATCCGGCGCCGGATCGCGTCCCGCAGATTAATTTGCCCTTCGACCATGTTTCGCCACGTCGGCGAATTGGCATCTTCAAAATCGGCCATGAACATCTTCGCGCCGCAATTGAGTGCGTTGATGATCATCTTGCGATCGGTCGGGCCGGTGATTTCAACGCGGCGGTCCCGCAGATCTTTCGGGATTGGCGCGCACGTCCAATCGGCCTCGCGGATACGTTTCGTGGCCGGCAAAAAATCCGGCAGCTCGCCAGCATCGAGACGTGATTGTCGATCTTGCCGCGCTTGCAGCGCTTCGTCCCGACGCCGGCCAAACTCGCGCTGCAACTTCGCCACGAACCCGAGCGCTTCCGGCGTCAAAATCTCGGCGAATTCGGGAGAAATCTCCGCCCGCACTTCAACTCCCTGGGGCATTGTCAGTTGCATTCGCCTTTAATTCGGCGTGCGCAGGGTGATTGGCCGCAAACGCCGGCTGAAAAAGCCTTGCGAAAACAGCCGGGCCGCACATTATTTTCATCCCTTCTCTACGCGGGTGTAGCTCAGTGGTAGAGCACCTCCTTGCCAAGGAGGACGTCGCGAGTTCGAGCCTCGTCACCCGCTCCAGCCTGCGTCGCTGTGCGACGTCCCAGCCGACGGCCCTTAGGGCCGTGGCTACAATCAGGCGATCACATCGTGGATGACGCGGTTCGCCGTCGGAAAGCGCGGCGTCGGGCCGCGGATGGACTTCGATCATCACACCGTCGGCGCCGGCCGCAATCCCCGCGCGCGCGAGCGGCGCGACCATGTAACTGTGTCCGGTGCCGTGCGCGGCATCCACGATCACGGGCAGATGGGAAAGCCGTTGCACCGCCGGGATCGCGGCCAGGTCGAGCGTGTTGCGAGCGTGCTGCGCAAATGTGCGGACGCCGCGTTCGCAAAGCACGATCTGATAATTGCCCTCCGACATGATGTATTCGGCCGCGAGCAACCATTCCTCGAGCGTCGCGGCCATGCCGCGTTTCAACAAAATCGGCAGGCGCGAACGACCCGCGCGCCGCAGCAACGTGAAGTTCTGCATGTTGCGCGAGCCGATTTGGATCATGTCGGCGTGTTTTTCGACAAGATCCACAGTCGATTCGTCGAGCGCTTCGGTCACGACTTTGAGGCCGAATTTTTCCCGAACCTCGGCCAAAATCTTTAGTCCTTCCTCTCCCAGACCGGCGAACGAGTAGGGCGACGTGCGCGGCTTAAACGCGCCGCCGCGGAAAAATTGGGCGCCGCTGCGTCGCACGGATTCGGCGACGGCAAAGGCCTGGTCCCGATTTTCGACCGCACACGGCCCGGCGACGACCGCAAGGGAACCGCCGCCAATTTTTGCGCCGCCCACATCGACAATCGTCCGCTCCGGCCGCACATCCAGCGCCGTGAGCTTCAGTGGGTTGGTGATGCGAATGGTTTCCGTTACCCCAGGGAGGTTCGCAAACCTTCCGCTCTCAAACGGCTCGCCATTGCCGGTCAGGCCGACGGCAGTGCGCGAGGCGCCCGGCATCACGTGCGCGCGGCAGCCGAGCGACTCGGCGACCCGCACCACGTTATCGATCTCCGCCTGCCCGGCATTGGCGTTCAGCACGATGATCATACAATAGGAACGAATACTTCTTACTTGGACGGATGCCTCGCGGTCAACTTCAACACGTTAGCCACTCCCTTGAATCCCAGATGGCTCACGAGACAATTGCCGGTACAAAGCGAGTGGCGGGAGGACCCGTTCAATTTCGGCCCGATGCGGCTCGAATTGCGGCGGCAGTTGGAGCTTTTCGCCGAGATGCTCGGCCGGCTCATCGGCGGTGAACCCGGGGCCATCAGTCGCAATCTCGAAAAGAATGCCGTTCGGCTCGCGGAAATAGATCGAATGAAAATAAAACCGGTTGATCACCGGCGTGACCTGCAGCCCAAGATCGACAATGCGTTTGCGCCAGTCGAGCTGCTCCGCTTCGTCCCCGCAGCGGAACGCGATGTGATGGACGGTGCCGGCGGAGTTAACACCGAAACTGCCCTTCGGCCGTTCGACGATGTCGATCTTGCCGCTGGTCGACGTTGCGTCGACCGCCAGTCGCCGGTGTTCGCCCGCCTGCGATGTCAATTCAAAGCCAAGCATCTGCAGGAGTTTTTCGCTTCGCGCGAGTCGCCGCATCTCGAGTGTCGGCGCATGGAAACCGCGGATGGCAAATTCCCGCGGCACCTCACTTTGATAATCAAGATCGACATCGTCGAGGTGCGGCGACGTAATTAGCTCGATGAGGAGACCGTCCATATCGGTGATGCGCAAAACTTCGTCACCGAAGCGCGTGCTCGTTTGCTCGCACAGCACATGGAACTGTTCGAAGCGCGATTTCCAGTAGCTGAGCGCAGCTTGCGGTATGGCCAGGCTGGTCGCGATGACCTGACCGGTTCCGCGCGTGCCGCGCCGCGCGCCCGGCCATGGGAAAAAAGTTATCGCAGTCCCGGGTCGGCCGGTGCGATCACCGAAATACAAATGGTAACTTCCGGGATCATCGAAATTCACCGTCCGTTTCACGAGGCGCAGTCCGAGTACGCCAGTGTAGAAGTCGACGTTCGGCTGCGGATCGGCTGCGATGGCGGTGATGTGGTGAATCCCGCGCAGTTTCACGAAAACAGTGACGCATGTATCTCTGGCGAAAGCTAGCTGGCAGATCGTGGCTGGCCGCGAATGAACCGGCGCTGCGCGTGATCGCTGACAATCAACTGGTAATCATCGAGCGTCCGAATCGCCGGCGAACAAAACTCGAGGTCGCATCCAAATCGCGACCGCGTCTCGAGAAGCTCGAAAAACATTTCGGCGGACGAATAGAAAAACTCC
>QHPZ01000193.1 GCA_003219225.1 Verrucomicrobiota bacterium
TCCTTCGTCATTCGTCATTCGTGCTTCGTCATTGAGACCAAGCCAGCCTGACCACCAAATGTTGGGTTTTGGCGCAGCTGCCTCCACCGCATTTGGTGTTATTTAGCTTGTCAGCAACTTTCGCTCGCTATATTCAGCGACTAAGCCGATCTTAGTCGGCCCCCCGAATGCATTTACAGTCGCTCGAGCTTTTCGGCTTCAAGTCCTTCGCCGATAAAACCGTTTTCAATTTCCACGAGGGCATCACTGCCATCGTCGGGCCAAACGGCTGTGGCAAATCCAACGTGCTCGACGCCGTTCGCTGGGCGCTCGGTGAGCAGTCCGCCAAATCGTTGCGCGGCGACGAGATGGCCGATGTCATCTTCAACGGCACCGACTCGCGCAAGCCGCTCGGGTTCGCCGAGGTCTCGCTCACTTTCAGCGATTGCGAAAAAGAGCTGAATGTCGATTGGCACGAGGTGCGGGTGACGCGGCGCGTTTATCGCGACGGCAATTCGGAATATCTCCTCAATAAAACCCCCTGCCGGTTGCGCGACATCCAAAATCTTTTCGCCGATACCGGCGTGGCGCGCGCCGCCTACTCGATGATGGAACAGGGCAAGATCGACATGATCCTGAGTTCGCGCCCGGAAGACCGGCGCGCCGTCTTTGAGGAAGCGGCCGGCATTACAAAATTCAAAGGACAGAAGCGCGAGGCGCTGCGCAAACTCGAAGCGACCGAAGCGAATCTGCTGCGCATCGGCGACGTCATCAAGGAAGTGAAGCGCCAGATCGGCTCGCTCCAGCGCCAGGCCGGCAAAGCGCGGCGCTACCAGGCATTGCATTCCGATCTGCGCGTGCTCGAGACACATCACGCGAAGAACGACCTCGCCGCCCTTGAAACTGACCTCGCCGGGTGTCGCAAAGAAATCGAAAACACCTCGCACTCGGAGCAGAACATCCGGGACAAGATCGACAATGACGAGAACGCACTGGCCGAGGAGCGTAGCGGGCTCGACGAGATCGACATCCAAATCTCCGAGGCGCGCGTTGAAGCGCAGCAATTGCAAAGCGACATCGCCGCGCATCGCAGCCGCATCGAGTTCAATCAGCAGCGTGCAGAGGAACTGGTGGAATTGATCGAGCGCTGCCGTAACGATATCGCCGCGGCTGAAGCCAGACGCGCCTCGCACGCAGCTCAGATCAAGGAAGCCGATGCTCTGATCGAAAAGACAAAGCGGCTCTTGGAGAAAGAAGAAACCGAACTCGCTGAGTTCACTGAGCGCCTCGCGGAGCTTCGCAGCCAGCGCGAGGCGCGCCAGGCCGAGCGTCAAAAGATCGGCTTCGCAGTTTCCAAGGAGGAGACTCGCCTCACCGCGCTGGACGACGAGGTCTCAGGACTGCGCGCCCGCCGCGAACTGACGATCGATCAGATTCGACGCCTCGATGGTGAGATCGAGAAAGCAATCAGCGCCCGCACGGAAGCGACCTCAATTTTAGCTGCCGCTCACGAGGCCATCGAAGGCGAACAGCAGAAAATCGAGGAGCTGCTCGCCGCGTGCGAGGCAGCCGAAGCAAATCTGATCAGGCAACAGCAGATTCTCGGCGATACCGAAAAGGACGTCGGCGAAGTCGAGCGCACGCTCGCCGAGAAAAAGTCAGTGCTCGAAATACTGCGCCAGCTCGACAGGGAAGGTGAAGGCCTGGCCAAAGGTTCGCAGGCCGTGCTGCACGGAATGGATCGGCCGGAGCGCTTTCGTTCCGTGGTCGCCGGATCGCTTGTCTCGCAACTCGACGTCGAGCCAAGATTTGTCTCCGCGATTGAAGTGACGCTCGGGCGAAATCTGCACGCGATCGTGCTGAAGGATGGCGATACTGCCGCAGAAATTATCGATCGACTGACGAGAAAAAAAATGGGTCAGGCGGCGCTTTTCGTCCCGAATCTCGGCGGCTCCTCACACGAATCAGTCCGCCAGATCCTGCCGCAGGGCGCACTCGGCTGGGCGATCGACAAAGTCACCGCGCCGCGGCCGCTCGACCCGCTCTTGCGCCGCTTGCTCAACGGCGTCGTCATTTTTCCGAATCTCGAAAAAGCGCTCGCCTGCAAAAAAGACGAACCGACCCTCGCGATGGCAACACTGGAAGGCGAATTCATCTCGAGCGAAGGAATCGTTTTCGGCGGCAGCAGCGAAGTCCGCTCCGATTCTGTGCTCGAGCGCAAAGCGCGGATCGCTGCGCTGGCGCGCGACGAAGCAGAATGCCTCAGCCAACGTGAGTCGCTCGTGCAAAAGCGCGGCCGGATCGAAGCAGATATCGAAGCCGCCGCGCACAAAGTGAAGGAGGTACGCGCCCGCTACGAGGCTGCGCACATCGAGCAGTCGAGCGCGGCGGCGCGTATTGCGCTCCTCGAACGCGAGCACGAGCAGGCCGCGCGCAAGATCGACAATCTCCACGCCGAAAAAGCAACGCTCGAGCAGCAGATCAAATCAGCCGACGAACAGCTCGCCAGACTGCAAAAGGAAATCGCCGGATTGAGCGAGCAACTGGCATCGCAAGTCGCCGCGCAAGACGCAGCTGAAACCGACGCGAGGAAGGCGGAGGCGCTGGAGACACAAACGATCGAGCAGCTAAACGAGCTGCGCGTGGTCGTCGCAACCGAGCGGCAGCGCCACGACAATATCATCGCGCAGCGGCAACCAATGGCCGCTCGCGAGGCCGAGTTGCTCGAGCTGATTGCGCTGCGGCAGGCCGACATCGCCAGTTACGAAGCGAAGCTCGCCACTCAGGCGGACGAATCGCGCGCCGCTGAAGCCGCCATTAAACAAGGAACCGCCCGCTGCGCCGAAGCCGAGGCGAACACGAAAAAGATCGCCGGCCAACGGGCCGCACGCAGCGCCGCCGTCCACCAGCGGGAATCCGACCTGCGCGAGTTGCGCAATTCGTTAAGCGAGCTCCAGGAACAACGCGCCCAACAGCAGGTGCGCGCATCGCAACTGCAGATGCAAATCGATAATCTCGTCGAACGGATCGAGCGCCGTTACCAGATCGACTTGCGCGCGTTTACGCCGGACGAGCCGCTCTTTGAGAAGACTCTGAGCGTGCAAGCGAAAAGGTGGACCGAGCGCGCCGCGGATGCCAGTCCGGCTCGGACCGATGTTAATAATGGCGGCGAAGCCGCACCGAATTTACCATCGCGCCCGGAGAGCGCGGTCCACCTTCTCGCGGACGGGCAATTAGAGAATCTTATCGTCGATCTTACGCGCCAGCTCGACAACATGGGGCCGGTGAATCTCGATGCGGTTCAGGAGTACGACGAGCTGGAGGAGCGTTACAAGTTTCTCGAGAACCAAAACAATGACCTGACGAACTCGCGGCGCGAGCTGCTCGAGGTGATCGCGCGGATCAATGCGACAACGCGGAAGTTATTCGCGGAAACTTTCGCACAGGTGCGCGCTAACTTCCGCGAAGCGTTCGCCGAGCTCTTCGGGGGTGGGCGGGCCGATCTCGCTTTGATGGACGAGAACGACCCGCTCAACTGCGGCATCGAAATCACGGCCAAGCCGCCGGGGAAACAATTGCAAAGCGTGTCGCTGTTGAGTGGTGGCGAACGTGCAATGACCGCCGTCGCGTTGCTCTTTGCGATTTATATGGTGCGCCCAAGCCCGTTCTGCATTCTCGACGAAGTGGATGCGCCACTCGATGAAAACAATATTAACTGCTTCATCCGCGTGCTCGACCGGTTCGTGCAGCAGAGCCAATTCATCATCATCACCCACAAGACATCCTTTACGGCATCACGATGGAAGAGCGCGGCGTGAGCAAACTCGTCGGCATGAAATTAAGTCCGCCGCCCGCTGCCGAACAGACCGGCACCGCGCCGGAAAGAATTTCTTCGCAACGGCAATTCGCGCTCGCCGAAAACGGCAACGGCGAAGAGCAGGCGACGCGCGTCGCGCGATAGGCTGTAGCGCGCAAAAATTTTTTGCGCGGGCTTGTCGATCTCGGGTAAAATTGCTGGATGCTTCAGACGGCGCCGCGCAGCAAAAGGACAACAGCGAAAAAGGCGCCGGTGCATGAGCGCTTTCGCGAAGCGTTCCGCTGGATGCTGCTCGCGCGCACGATGGAAGAAAAGCTGGTCAGCCTTTACCGCGGCGGTCACATCACGGGCGGCGTTTACATCGGCAAAGGCCAGGAAGCGATCAGCGTCGCGTGCGGTTTGTTCCTGGAGAAAAACGACATTTTCGCACCGCTGATTCGCGATCAGGCCGGCCGCTCGGCGTTCGGCGAACCGCTGGTCGATGTCGCTCGCACTTATCTCGGCTCGCGTTTGGGGCCGATGCGCGGGCGCGACGGCAACATTCATCGCGGCCGGCCTTCCGACAATCAGCTCGCCATGATCAGTCATCTTGGCGCGATGGTATCAGCCACAGTCGGAGCGCTGATGGCGAAGCGATTCAAAGGCGAAAAAAAATTCGTCGGTCTCACCGCGATCGGCGAAGGCGGCATGCAAACCGGCTCGTGTCACGAGGGGATGAACATCGCGGCGGTCGAGCAAGTGCCGCTCGTGGTCGTGGCGTTCGCCTCCCACGATCTGGTCGAGCGCGCGATCGGCTACGGCTTTGAAGGCTACAGCCTCGACGGCACCGATCTGAATGCCTGTTTGGATGTCATCGGTAGCGCGGTCAAACGCGCGCGCGCCGGTCGGCCCCCGCAACTGGTGGTCGCGGCCATGTTGCGCCTCTCGGGTCACGGCGAACACGATGACGCGAGCTACGTGACCGACGAGATCAAACGTCAGCCGTTCGCGCAGGATTGTTTAAAACTGGCCGAGAAAAAGATTGTCGATCTTGAGCTGGTCGATGCCGAGACGCTGCGATCATGGCGCGACGACGCAGCCGCGAAAGTCGAGGAAGCGATCACAACCGCGCAACAGGATCCGCAGCCCGCGGGCGAGAAGGAAGATTGGTGCGCGCTGCACACGCGCGAGCTGCTGGATCAGATGGAATGAATGACGAAGCCCGAATGCCGAATGTCGAAACAATGACGAAGCCCGAATGCCGAAGCGCTCCAGCACCGCGCGGTCGCTTCTTTTTCGTTCGTCATTGGGATTTCATTCGTCATTCGTCATTCGTCATTCGTCATTTTTCCCCGTGAGCATCACGTACCTCGAAGCGATCCGCGAAGCGCAGGCAAAATTGCTGCGCGAAGACGAGCGGGTTTTCATTTATGGCCAGGACGTCGGTGGTACGTTCGGCGGCGCGTTCAAGGCGACGAAAGGTTTGGCGAAAGAATTTCCAGGACGCGTCCTGAACACACCTATCAGCGAAGACGCGATTGTCGGAACGGCGATCGGCGCGGCGCTGAATGGAATGCGGCCGATCGTCGAGATGCAGTTCGCCGATTTTTCCAGCATCGCGCTCAATCAAATCCTCAATCACGCCGGCACGCATTACTGGCGCACGCAGGTGCCGGTGCCGATCACAGTGCGTTTGCCAGGCGGTGGCACCAAAGGCAGCGGCCCGTTTCACAGCCAATCGATGGAATCGATTTACGCGCATTATCCGGGGCTGATCGTGATGACGCCCGCCACGGTCGAGGACGCGTACACGATGTTGATCGAAGCCGTGGCGATCGACGATCCGGTCATCTACTGCGAACACAAATATCTCTATTATCATCTCAAGGCCGACAAACTGCCCGAGAAAGGTTTGCCAACGGGGCGGGCGCGGATCGCGCGCGCGGGTCGCGATCTGACGATTGTGACCTATAGCGCAATGGTTCAGGAATCGCTCAGCGCGGCCGAAGAATTGGCGCGCGAAGGATTGGAAAGCGAAGTGGTCGATCTTCGCACGGTCAAACCGCTCGACACCGATACCGTGCTCGCTTCGGTCGCGCGCACCGGCCGTTTGCTCTGCGTTGGCGAATCATTCCCCTGGGGCGGCGCGACGGCCGAAATAATCGCGCGCGTCACCAGCGCCGGATTTCATCTGCTTGACGCCGCGCCGGTGCGGATCAACGCGAAAGACACGCCGATTCCATACCACCCGAATTTGTGGAGCGCACATCGGCCGAGCGCGAAAACGATCGCCGCCAAAGCGCGCATGCTTCTCCGCGAATAATATTTATGCCGCAGATCGCAATCATCATGCCGCAGCTGGGCGAGTCGATCGCTGAGGCCACGATTGTGGAAATCAAAGTCAAACCCGGTGAGGAAGTCGCGGCCGATCAGGAGATCATCGACGTCGAGACAAACAAAGCGGTCATGGGAGTGACAACGCCGTGCAAGGGCAAGGTCGACAAGATCACCGCGCAAGTGAAGGAAAC
>QHPZ01000192.1 GCA_003219225.1 Verrucomicrobiota bacterium
GTAAACGAAAAGATTGCTGAGAACGCGCCGGTTTCGTGGACGGAGATTCCTTATTCGGAAGCGAAGCAGCGCAAAAACATCATTCAGTTCTTTGGCGAGAAATACGGCGATCGCGTGCGTGTTCTCCAGATCGGCGGCGAGCCGAAGGCGCTGAACGGTTACTCGATGGAATTGTGCGGCGGCACCCACGTAAGATCGACAAGTGAGATTCGACCGTTCCGGATCGTGAGAGAAGAAGCGATCGCGGCGGGGATCCGGCGTATCGAAGCGGTGGCCGGCGACGCGGCGCGCGCCTGGGCACAAGAAGAGGCGCGACGGCAACAGGAAAAATTCGAAACGTTATCACGGAAAAAACCTGAGTTGGCGCTGCTTCCAGTTTTCACCGACACGGTGCAAACCGACGAAATGTTGAAACAGATCGACGCGCGCGCCACGCAACTCGAAAAATTAGACGCCGATGTGCGCGAGTGGGAAAAGAAAACTGCCAAGGCCGCCGAGGTCGACTTACAGAGTCGCGCCGCGGCGATCGCGAAGGAGCTTGCCGCATCAGCGGAGAAAGTCTGTGTCGCAAAAGTTCCCGATGCCGACGCGAAACTGCTCCAGGCAGTGGCTGACGCGCTGAAGCGATACTTCCATGGCCCGATCGTTCTTGCAGGTGGTCGCGACAACTCCGTCGCGTTGGTCGCCGTTATCCCAAAAGAGCTGACCTCAAAATATCAGGCGAATAAGATCATTCAGGCGATCGCGCCGATCGTCAGCGGCAAAGGCGGCGGGCGTCCCGAAAACGCGCAAGGAGGCGGCACCGACCCGAGCAAGATCGACAAGACGTTGGAGAAGGCGAAGGAGCTCCTGCGCTGAAACTAGCGCGCGCTGACGCTGACAAAGCGCGCATTGTTGATTTTTTCCGTCAAGCGACATCTGAAAAATCGAGGCGAATTTTTCGCCGACCGGTTGGCTCAGGAACAACACGGTTTGATTGTCGATCCAGCAGCCGTCCCAGCCGAAGAGGGTGGGCGGGGTGATGCGCCGCGGTTTTTGTGTCGCGATTTCGAGCGTCCAAAGCGCGGGGGGCGGCCCATCCCAATCTGGTCGATTATGTTCCTCGCCCATATCGACCGACACCAGCAGCTTCCTGCCGTCGGGCGAAAGCACGATTCGACCGTCGGCGCTCATGCTCCCGTTCGGAATCACTTTCTCGACATTCCAAGTGCTGAGAATTTGGCCGTCGAGACTGACTTGATGAATGTTAGTGATGTCGTGGCAAAAAAGTGAAGCTTCGTCGCGCGCCCATGAGGGCGAATAAAATGCTCCGGACCCGACGGCGCTTTTCACAATGCTAAAATCGCTTCCATCGGGCGCGACCGTAGCTAGCTGCCAGACATTCTGGCGTACAAGGAGGGCGAGCCGTTTTCCATCCGGCGACCAGACCGGGTAATAGGCATTGTCACTTGGCAGATCGTTCAGCACGCTGGTTTTGCCATCGCTCAGTTGAACGATTGCAATGCGCCGGATGGAAGTTGTCTCCGATGGTTCGACTGCAACAAAGGCCACAGAAGCGCCGTCGGGTGAGATCGCGGGAAAAATTCCATTCGCGATTTTCCTCTCGTTCGTCCCGTCCAGGTTGGCGACCCAGATGCCGTTGTCGCGCTCAAACGCGAACTGCCGTTGAGCGGCGGTGGCCAGTCCGGCGCTGGCAAAGCAAAGCAACCAGAGCAAGCGGCTGACTTTCATCGTCCGCACTTTGCGCTGCTCTTCACGGTAACGCCAGCGTGGCCAGAAAAGTGACAAACAGCGCGATGGAGAGCACCATCAGATAAGCGACGCCGCCGAAGCAAAACTTGATCACACTGATCAACCAGCCCTGCCGGTAAACCCGCCGGATCGACAGAAAAATCTGGAGGACAAACCAGATCCAGAGCAGGGCGATTGCCCAATTTGCGATCGCGCCTGGCGCGACGCGATTGAGCCCGATCGTCGCGAGCACGATCAACATGATTCCGAGGTAGGCAAACGCGTGGACGTGCAGTGCGTAGATCAGGTGATCGATGTAGAAGATTCGCCGGCGCAGATAGAGAATTTTCAGGACGAGGGCAAAGAGCGGAACACAGCAGAGCATCATGTAAGGCAGATTCGTGAAAAGCGTGGTCTTCGCGCGTTTTTCGAACCATTGCCCGAGTTCATGCGGCTGATCATTTTTATCGGAGGTAAACACGACCGGCTTTTCAGCTGCCTTTTGGAGCGATTGATCGAGTTTTGCCCGCGCTTCCGGCGGCAAATCCTTCATCGCATCTTCCAATTTTCCGCGCGCGACCCGCGTCACATCGCCATGCTCAAGCTGTTCCTTAATAGCGTCGCGTGCTTCTTCGGGAAGGTTCGCATTCTTTAGTCGCTCTTCCAAGGCGGCCCGTTTTTCCGGCGGCATTGTTTTTCCGAGAGCCTCCTCAACCTTGGCGCGAATTTCGGGCGCGACGTTCTCCCGCTCCAACTCCGCGCGAATCTCGGCGCGATTTTCCGGGGAAAGATTAATCGGCTCAAAGCGAAGCGATTTGACGCTGTAATTCACGGCGAAGAAAAACACTATGCTGGTGAGCAGGTAGAGGCGCAGCGGGTTGACGTGGCGCACGCGTTTGCCGGTAACGTATTCATTGGTGAGCTGCCACGGTTTCGCGATGAGCAAAGCGATCGTGGCGAAAAATCTCGAGTCCCAGTTCAGGAACGAATCGAGAACATCGACAATCACGTGGCGAAAAGAGCGCCGATAATCGATCGCCGGCTGCCCGCACTGCGCGCAGTAATGTCCGGTCAACTCCGCGCCGCAATTTTCGCAGTGCGTCAGTGGCCGCTGTTCTTTCCACCGCCGCGCGAAGCGGCGTGTCGGCGGCTGTTCCAGCGCGGAGATAATCGTGTCGCCGAGAATGATTTTTGCCGGTTCGTCGGCCATGACGGCCGAACTTACGAAATGGCGCTCAACGCGTCTATCGCAGAAAGAACAAGCCGGCTGTCCCGAGCGCACCGATTGCAATCATCATCACGTCGTCGCTGATGAAGTAGGGATAAATCATCAAAGCGAGGCCGAGAAGCATCGGCTTCCAAAGATTCATTCGCTTTCCGTAGATGAAGGCGACGAAGCCGATCGAGCCGAAAACAAGACCGCCCATCAGGTTTGCCGCGCTGAGATTGAACACGTCGATCTTGTGTAGCTAGAGCTGCGCCAACATTGTGGCCATGCGCCGGTGGCGCGTCTGGTTAAACAGCGCATAGCGCCCGTATAGCGCCGCGACGAGATCGAGATCGCAAAGTTCTGGTTGACCGCCAGTCCCGTGCGGTGACACGATTCCGGAAAATCACTAATGGCGTCTCACCTTTTCCGGAAGAAAAGCCCCGATCATTTAATCGCCGAAGCGGCCGCGCCGGATCGGCAAATGAAGCGCGCGTTGGGCCCATTCGCGCTCACTTGCATCGGCATTGGCGCGATCATTGGGACTGGAATTTTCGCGCTGGCCGGAACGGCGGCGGCTGGTGAGCAACTGGCCGCTTCGATCTGGAAGACGCCGATCCTCAATTTCATCCAATCATGGATGAGCCACGCGCCGCTGGTCTTCGGCCGGCCCGGTGCCGGCCCGGCGGTGATGGTTTCGTTTGTGGTCGCCGGCGTCGCCTGCGGCTTCGCCGCTCTTTGTTACGCCGAGCTGGCGTCGATGATTCCGGTTTCGGGTTCGGCTTACACTTATTCTTACGCGACGCTTGGTGAACTCATTGCCTGGATTATCGGCTGGGATCTCATTCTCGAATACGCCGTCGGCAACATGGCGGTCGCGGTGGGTTGGTCGGGTTATTTCGTCCGGCTTTTCGGCAGTTTGTTTGGACTAAAATTTCCAGTCTGGCTGGTGAACGATTACGACACGGCCAAGGGCATCGTCGCTCAAGGCGGCGAAACGCTGACGAATTATTCCTCGGCAACGATTCCAACCCTCGGCGGCTATCCCATCGCGTTCAATCTGCCCGCGGTGCTCATCGTCGCGGCGGTCACGATTCTTTTGATTTATGGAATTCGCGAGAGCGCGCGCACCAACAACGTGATTGTGATTACCAAACTGGCCGTGGTCGTATTCGTGATCGCGTTTGGCGCGTTCATGATTCATCCGACCAACTGGCATCCGTTTGTTCCAACCGGGATCGGCGGAGTCATGAGCGGCGCTGCCATCGTCTTCTTCGCGTTCATCGGATTCGACGCTGTTTCGACAACGGCGGAGGAAACAAAAAATCCGCAGCGTGATATGCCGATCGGCATCATTGCCAGTCTGATCATTTGCACGGTGCTTTACGTTTTGATGGCGGCGGTGATCACCGGCGCGCGAAAGTACACAACTTATTTTGGAGACCCGGCGGCGGTGGCGACCGCGTTTGCCGGTTATCCCTGGGCGCAAGCATTGATCAGCGCGGGCGCGCTTGCCGGGATCACGTCAGTGCTTCTCGTGTTTCAACTCGGCCAGCCCCGCATTTTCATGGCGATGGCGCGCGACGGTTTGCTGCCCCAGTATTTCGCGAAAATTCATCCGCGCTTCCGCACCCCGCACATCACCACCATCTGGACGGGAATCTTTGTTGGTGGCGTTGCCGCGGTCGTCGACATCGGATCGCTCGCCGACCTGACCAACATCGGGACGCTCTTCGCGGGCGTAGTCTTCTGCTTCGTGTTGATGCTGAGCCTGCCGCTCGAAACGTGGATCCGCTTCTTCGTCTGGCTCGGAATCGGTCTGACGATTTATTTCCTCTACAGCGTGCGCCACAGCAAACTACGCGGTGGCGTCGACACCGGCATCACCGAAGATCAGCCGCCGCCAATCGTTAAGACATAAGGGCTGCGTTTGCTCTCACGGGCGCTTTTGTCCGATGATTTTCGCCTGGCTGAACAAGCGCGCGTGGAAGCATCCGGGGCCGATCGTGAACATGGCCGTGCAGAACGCACACGCGCTCGCGAGCCTCGGCCATGAAACGCATTTGTTCCTGAGCGCCAGCGACGTCGGCTCGACTGTAGAAGAAGATCTGCGCGACTTTTATGGCCTCGATCCGGTGAAGACTTTGCACATTCACCGCTTCGAACGCTGGAAAATCGTCCGATCGAAACTTGCGCTCGCAGTTTTTCTCCGTGCCTACCGCGCGATTCAACAGTTGGCGCGCCGCGATGAAGTTGCGGTCGTGACGCACGACGCGACGTTTCTGCCGCTGTTGGCTTTGCTAAAGCGTCGACTACCGGTCAAAGGCTTTTACGAAGCGCACGATTTCTATCCCGCACATTTTTGGCGAACTGATCGCGTCAAAGTTAGTTATCGGCGGCAAGGCTGGCTGGAGCGCAAATTCCTTCCAAAAATTGGCGGCGTCATTTGTCTGACGCGGGCGCAGCAGGACCTACCGCTCGGCACGACATTATTTCCCGAAACTGACCCGGAAGAACGCCGGAAGCAGCGGACCTTGGTTTACACCGGGCGGCTTACTTCAGAAAAGGGGGCCAAGGTCCTCTTCAAAGCGGTTCCGAAACTGGCGGAGAACAACATCCGAGTGTCGTTCTTTGGCGGGTGGG
Source organism: Verrucomicrobiota bacterium (assembly GCA_003219225.1). Classification (GTDB taxonomy): domain Bacteria; phylum Verrucomicrobiota; class Verrucomicrobiia; order Chthoniobacterales; family UBA10450; genus AV17. Next base: position 5,582 of record QHPZ01000192.1, read on the forward strand.
AATCCCAGATCGCGACCGCGCGCGCGCGGCTGCAAAAGCGTGGCTTGGAAAAATGGGTGGATTTCATCGAGTTTCGTCCGTCCGCAGAATTTCATCGCGCTTTGCAAAGGACCGGCAGCATCGGCGTCGCACTGCTGCAGGACAACTTTTACAACCGGTATCTCACCTGTCCGGTGAAGGCGCTCGATTACCTTTCACACGCTTTGCCAATCATCGGCAGCGACCTGCCGTCCGTGCATGAGGTCGCCGGAGAAGCCGGCGCTTACCTGGCACCCGATGATACTGCGGGACTGGTGCAAACCGCGACAGCGCTGCTCGACGACCCGGAAAATTATCGCCGTGCGACAGAGCGCTCGCGTGATCGCGCGAGGCAGTTGCAATGGCGCAACCGCGCTGCGCAGATCGCCGAATTCGTCGGCGCGCGCGTAGCAGCAAATTCGGCCTAGGCCGCTTTTTGGGCGTGGCTGGCTTTATCGTCCGCTTCGAGCCAATCGAACGTGGGCGTCTTCGCCGGATCGAGTCCGAGCTTCTGACATTCTTCGGCGAAATACTCGCGCTTCTCCGGATCGTTGTAGAGACTGGCGGCTTCCACTTCGTCGCCCCAGCGTTTGATTTCCTCCGGCGTTTTCTTTTCGCCGTTTGCGTCGAGCCATTCCGCCATCTGCTGGTCGCTTGCGCCGTTCTCGATCTGCGCTTTGAAATCGGCGCCTTTTACTCCTTTGAATCCGAAGAGCGTGTTGTCGAGCGGACAATCGAAATGGTATTCGCCAATATTGCCTGCCACGAGCGCGCGGCACTTGTCGATCGTGCGCCCGAGAATGGCGTAACCGCCAACCCGGATCCGCGGACTGCGTGGCGCCTCCTTGGTTAGATCTTTACCTGTGACAAGCTTGTGCATGTTTCAAGCTACGGCCAAACGTGGCGCTCGCAACCGCCCGAAAAATCGGCAAACGCGAAGGCCGTCCGCCATGCGAAACGATTTTATATGGCACAACAAAAAGAAATCATCTCGACGATCAACAGTTTGATTGAAACGCTCAAAGACGGTCAGGAGGGGTTCAAACAGGCCGCCGACGGCGTCGAAGACCCCAATCTCAAGTCGCTCTTCCGCGAGTATTCGCAGCAGCGTTCCCGTTTTGCCGCCGAGCTCCAGAGCCAGGCGCGCAGCCTTGGTGAAACCGAGCCGGAAAAAAGCAGCAGCGCCGCCGGCGCAATGCACCGGGCGTGGATCAACATCAAATCCGCTGTCACCAGCGGCGATGATCGCGCCATTCTCAACGAGTGCGAGCGCGGCGAAGATTCCGCGGTCGAAGAATTCCGCAAAGCGATGGAGGACAATCTCACTTCGCCGTTGCGCGAGATCGTCTCGCGTCAGTACGATGAAGTGAAGAGCGGGCATGATCGCATCAAGAGCCTGCGCGACACCGCAAAGAAGAGCTAATCGAGGGCAAGATCGACAACTGGTAGGGCGCGACCGCCGGGCGCGCCGTGGTATTCTTGCGCTCGATGAAATATGTCCGGTTTTCGTGTTTGCTGGCGTTCCTCTGCAGCGCGCAGCTCGATGCCGCTGAGCTGATCGCCCCGGCCCCGCTAGGAAAGCTGTATCACGGCTTTTATTGGGGCGGCACCGGCACGGAAACGCACGATCCGACCGAACACGATGTCACGCCCGAAGATGTCGCGGGCTACGAGGAGGCGGTCGGCAAGCACACCGCCTGGGTTTACTTTTCGAATAATTGGTTTGAATCGAGAAAATTTCCGGCGGCGATGTGTGGCTGGATTCGGGACCTCGGCAAAATTCCATACCTGCGGCTGATGCTCCGCTCGGACGTCGACCAAAAGCACCGCGAGAAAACTTTCAGCCTGCAAAAAATTCTTGCCGGTCAGTTCGATGTCGATCTTCGGGCCTGGGCGCGCGACGCGAAAAGTTTCGGCTCGCCCATTTTGATCGAGTGGGGGACGGAACCGAACGGCGATTGGTTTGGTTGGAGCGGCAAGTACAACGGCGGCGCGGTGGAAGGGCCAGAGTGCTACGTCGCCGCTTACCGGCACATTGCCGACCTAATGCGCAGCGAAGGCGCGGACAATCTCCAGTGGGTCTGGCACGTCAACTGGCTCGACCAGCCGGAGCGCAAATGGAACCGCTTCGAAAATTATTTTCCCGGCGAGAATTATTGCCAGTGGGTCGCGCTCAGCGCTTACGGGCCGATTACGCCGACGACGCGCGACGGCACCGAGAGTCTTCGGTTCAAATTGCGTAACGCCTATCCGCGCCTGACGAGGATCGCGCCGACTAAGCCGGTGATCCTCGCCGAGTTCGGCTGCGATCTGCACAATCGTCATGTCGACGTCGTCCAATGGACGCGCGCGGTCCTGGAAGATCTGTTCTCAAATCGCTGGCCCGCGATCATTGGCTTTTGCTGGTGGAATGAAGGCTGGCAGAACGACAACCGCAAAAAGCACGACACCGACATGATCATCCTTCACGATGTCGATCTTACGCGCGTGTTTCGGGACGAGTTCGAGCACCATGCGGATAAAATTCAGGAAACACCAGTGCTAATGACGAAGCACGAATGACGAAGGAATGACGAAGCACGAAACGCTTTCATCATTTACTCATTTTGGCTTCCTTCGACATTCGACATTCGGCTTTCGTCATTTACGACGGATGACAAACGTTGGAGGGCGTCGCATACTTCTTTATGGTCAAAGTCGATATTAAGTACACCGGCAATTTGCATTGCGATGCCACCCATGGTCCATCGCAATCGAAGCTCGGGACCGACGCTCCAACCGATAACAAAGGCAAAGGCGAAGCATTCTCGCCCACAGACTTGGTCGCGACCGCGCTCGGGACCTGCATCAGCACAACGATGGGAATCAAGGCCGAAGAACTCGGGGTGAACCTGAAAGGGATGACTGTGAGTGTGCAGAAGGAAATGTCCAAAAACATGCCGCGCCGCATCGTCGCGTTGCCCTCAGAAGTTCACATTCCGCTGCCGGCAAATTCGCCGCACCGCGAAGTCCTCGAGCAAACAGCGCTCAATTGCCCGGTGCATAAGAGTCTTCCGTCGGAAATTAATCGCCCGACGAAATTTTTCTGGGAAGGCTAGGCTGTTGGTGGGGCGAGACTCGGTCGAGCCGACTTATTTCGACGGCGCCGCAGAGCGTCGCCCCACCGGCTCAGATTCCCTTGCGTCCAGCATCCGCGAAAACTCCCGCGCCGAGCGATTCTTCCACGCGCCTTTGTGCCAGGCGTAACCGGCGATGAGCGGGAACCCGATCGTCGCCTCAATAAAGACCATTTGTTCGGCGCCTTGATCGACTTTCCCCCACGAATTCGCTTCCTTTAATGTCGAGCTGCTGAGGGCGCCATCGCGCACGTCCGCCACGGTGAGTTGCACCGCGTATTTGTGCATGCCGATGTCGAACCCGAGATAATCGGCCGCCACCACCGTGTCCTGCGCGAAATTTTTCGGCACCCCGCCGCCGATCATCAGCAATCCGCTGACTTTGGATTCGATTTTGATTTTCGTGAGCTCGAGGAAATCCTTCGCCGAATCGATGCTGACGTGTCCGTCGGGATGATGCCACTGATGATGGATAAGACCGAAGCCTGCGCTGCAATCGCTGAACGCGGGGACGAAGATCGGCACGTTCTTCTCGAACGCGGCGAGCACGACCGAATCGCGGTTCTTCGCGTTCTCCTGCAGGTGCCGTCCCATCTCGCGAACGAACTCGCGCGACGAGTATGGACGCAGCTCGAGCCGATCGGCAAGTTCAGCGCAGGTCGAATCGCAAATGCGCAGCTGATCTTCGTCGATGTAAGTGTCGTAAATGCGGTCAATCGCCAGCCGGCGCAGCTGATCGTCATCCGCCGCGATTTCGCCGCGATAATGTTTGAAGCCCAGTCCTTCGAAAAAATCCTGATCGACGATGATGGCGCCGGTGGAAACGATCGCGTCGACCATGTTATGCCGGACAAGATCGACAACGACGTTTTTTAACCCGGCGGAAAAGAGCGAGCCGGCGAGGCAGAGAATGATCGTGCAATCGCGATCGCGCAGCATCGCGTCGTAGATTTGCGCCGCGCGGCCAAGCTCGCGGGCGGAGAATGCCATTATGCTCATCGCTTCGACCAGCGGCACAACATTGTGCTGCTTGATGTCGATGTGCGCGATCTCTTCGGCCAGGAAATCAGATTTGCTTTTCATTTTGCTGACATTAGGCCGGATACAACCACTTGACATAATCGGCCACGCCGCGCTCGAGCGGGAACTGTGGTTCGTACCCGAGCGCGTCCTGTGCACGAGTCAGATCGGCCTCGGTGAAGTTCTGGTAGTGCGCGTGGGGGTTGTCGATGTAGTCGGGCAGAAATTTTGTCCCGAGACATTTGTTTAACACGTCAACCAGCTCATTGAAGGAGCGTGCCCGGCCGGAGCCGAGATTGTAAATGCCGCTCTTCTGTGCTTCCAGGGCGCGGATACTTCCTTCGACGGCGTCTTTGACGTAAACGAAATCGCGCTTCTGCTCGCCATGCTTGAAGATGCGCGGCCGTTGGCCGGCTTTCATCTGTTTGGCGAGATGATAAACCATGCTTGCGGGCACGCCTTTGTGCGCTTCGCGTGGGCCGTAAACGTTGAAGTAACGCAGCCCAACGATGATCCAATCGGGGTCCTCGCGGGCGGCGCGCGTGGCGATGTTGTCAATGATCGTTTTTGAAAACGCGTAGACGTTCGCCGGCGCCGCGCCGTTCGACTCCACACTCGCTTCGCGCGCCGGCCCGTAGGTCGCAGCCGATGACGCGTAGACGATCTGCATCTTTTTCTGGCGCGCGAATTTCAGGAGCCGACGGAAACTTTCCACGTTGTCGTGGACCTGCACGAATTGATCGTGCACCGTCGTGTCGGTGATCGAGGCGAGATGGAAGATGGCGTCGAACTGCTCGTCGCCGAATTGTTCCCACCAGTCGAGTTTCGCCAAATCCTGCGCGACGAAATCGCCGCGGTAACCGAGCAAGTTCTTGAAATTGCCCGAGCGAAAATCGTCGATCACCGTCAGTCGCGCCTCGGGAAATTTTTCCTGCAAGGCGAGCGCCAGATTTGAGCCGATGAAGCCGGCGCCGCCGGTGACGACCAGATTGAGGGGAGAAGTGCCTGCGGACATAGGGAAATTTGCTGCGCCTGATAGATAAATCTTGAGCGACCGCGCGCAAGCCGCTAGTTGTCGATCTTAGTTCTTTGCCAGTTTAAGAAAAGTGGATCGGCGCGAGAAATCCCGTGTGAATCGGGAGCAGTTGCGCTGCTGTAACTGGATACGACTTCCCAGGGCCAATCCCCGAAAATTTTCGGGGGTGAAGGCGGGAAGAAGGTGATGCCGCAAATGCGGCATTGTTAAGCCAGGAGCCAGAATATTCGGCCGTTCCACCTCATTCTGTAGCCGTCGCGCTCTGCGCGACGCGGAACGCGTCCCACAGGGACGCGGCTACAGCAAAAACTTCTTCGCAGAAAAGAAGAATGAGAGCTGGGCGATGCGCCTTCCCGCCACTGCGGGACGACAAACAAGTCCGACTCTCGGAGTTGGAGGTAATTTGTTATGCGATTTTGCCCATTTTGTTTATTGCTCATGGTTGTCGTCCCCGCTGGGTTTGCGCTCGGCGCGGAGGATACCGCAACATCGACAATCGATTCTCAGGCCGAAGCAGAGCCGGTGATTGTTTCAGCCACGCGCACCGAGATTCGGCTCGATCAATCACCTGCGAGTGTGAGCGTGATTTCCTCCGAAGAGCTCGAGGAAAAACAAATCGAGCGCGTGGCTGACGCTTTGCGCGAAGTGCCCGGCTTATCTGTTGTTCAAACCGGCAGCCCGGGCCAACTCACGTCCGTCTTTACCCGAGGCCTGCGCAGTGAGCACACCCAGATTTTGCTCGACGGGGTGCCGATCAACCAGGGTTTGCAGGGCGCGTTCAATTTCGCCGATTTCACCACAGACGATATTGACCGCGTCGAGATTGTGCGTGGACCGCAAAGCACAATTTACGGGCCGCGCGCGCTTGCCGGGGTGATCCAGATTTTCACAAAGCAAGGCGAAGGCGAGCCGGGCTTCACGTTGAGCGCGGAAGGCGGCTCCTACGACACCTTCCGCGAAGCCCTGCAAAGTGACGGCAAGATCGGCACGGTCGATTACTCGTTGGGCGCGAGCCGGGTTGATACCGACAATGCGCGGCCGAACAATCAATATCGAAACACCGCCGGCCTCGCCAACATCGGTTGGTCGCCTAACGAACAGCTCCGCATCAGCGGATTGTTCATGTATTCGCTGAGCGACATCGGTCTGCCGAACACAATCTTTGACCCAAGGCCGCTCGACAATTTCCTGACGGAACGGTGGCTGGTCGCGCCGCATGTCGATCTTCGCATCGCCGATTGGTGGGAACACAAGTTGATCTTCAGCTACGATCACGAGCGCCAGATCAACGATCCCAACCAGGACGGCTTTCTCGGGCCGACCCGTGCAGTCTTCGAGCGAGCGCAGGTCGATTATCAGAACGATCTGCGGCCGAACTCGTGGCTCACCTTCACGTCCGGATTTTTCTACACCGCCACGAATGCGGGGCAGGAAAGGCCGTTTGTCCTTTTCGGCCCGACGTTTATCAGCGATCACCCGAAACAAGTCGCCGGATTTGTGCAGGCGACAGTCGATATCGAGAACTTTGTGTTAGTCGCCGGAGGCCGCTACACCTCGTTCAATCAGTACGGCGACATCTGGACCTATCGTTTTGCCGGCAGTTACAAGATCGACGAGACAGACACGACGTTACACGCGAGCGTCGCCACGGGCTTCAGTCCGCCGAGCAGCCAGGACATCTTGTTCCGATTCAACACCGATCCGCTCCGGCCGGAGGAAGACCTCGGCTGGGACGCAGGGATTGAGCAGCGGCTCTGGAACGAGCGCGTCATCATCGGCGCGACTTATTTCCACAACGATTTGACCAACATCATCGGTTTTAACGGCTTGTTCGAGACGTTGAATCTTGGCGCGGCTGAGACGCAGGGCGTTGAGACCGAGCTGCGCGCTCAACCGATTGCCGAACTTGTCTTCACCGCGAGCTACACCTATCTCGAAGCGGAGAACACTTCCGCAGCCGATATTTCCCAGCCTCAGGGGGCGCGTTTGCCGCGCCGGCCGCGGAACGAGCTTTACGTTTCCGCTTCTTACTTGTGGTGGAAGAAATTGCGCACCACGGCCGAGGCGAAATTTGTCAATGCGCGCGAGGAATTAAATTTCGGCGGGCCGAACTTCGATATCGAAGACTACAATTTCGTGAACGTCGCCGCCGAATACGAGGTGAACGCGCACCTGTCGATCTTCGGCCATATCGATAACCTGACCAACGAACATTACGCCGAGGTGTTCGGGTTCCCGGCGCTCGGCCGTGCCGTCTACGGAGGTGTGAAGCTCCGGTTCTAAGGCAACTTGTCATTCCGAGCGAAGTCGCTTGCCGCGCCGTAGCTTTATGCGAAGGCTGGGAGGAATCTCTTACTGGTTAAATGAGCAAGCCACTCCGCGACAAAAAACTTGCAGTGCTCGGCGCCGGCAAACTCGGCGGCATTTTGCTGCGAGCTTATCTAAAGCAAGCGCTGTTTCCCGCCAGGCACGTAACCGCGACCGTGAAGCATGGGGAAAAAACCGCGGCCCGAGCGAAAACGCTCGGCGTGTCGGTAATCAGCGACAATCGCAAAGCCGTGAAAGGCGCCGATGTCATTCTGCTGAGTGTGAAACCGCAGGTGGTGGCGGAAGTTTTGCGCGAGATCGCTCCGGAAATTGGTCCGAAGACGCTCCTTATTTCTGTCGCCGCTTCCGTGCCGACGAGCTACGTCGAGCAACAGCTCGCGGCGGCAGGCGGCAAGCCGAGCAAAATCGCCGTCGTGCGTGCGATGCCGAATACGCCTGCCGCCGTTGGCTGCGGGATGACGGCCGCACGCGCGCGAAGCCGATCTCGAGATTGCGCGAGCAATGTTCGACGCCGTCGGCCGCACGGTCGTTGTCGACGAGAAAAACATGGACGCGGTGACCGGTCTCTCGGCCAGCGGCCCGGCTTTCGCCTACATCATTTTGGAATCGCTGGCCGAAGCTGGCGTGAAAGTCGGTCTGCCCCGCGACATAGCCACGTTGCTTGCCGCCCAGACAATGAAGGGCTCCGCGAGCGTCGTGTTGGAAACAGGCGATCATCCTGCGCTGCTCAAGGATGCGGTCACCACGCCGGCCGGTTGCACGATTGATGGCATTCTCGAGCTGGAGGAAGGAAAACTCCGCGTCACGCTGATCAAGGCAGTCGTGAAAGCGACCGACCGCGCGGGTGAGCTGCTGTTTGAGAAATAACAATGAGCCCGCTGGTTTATCTGATCGTCGGCCTGGTCGGCGGCGGTGCGGTCGCTGCGTTTGTTTTTCTGTTGAGCCGCCGCCGCCGCCGCGCCTCTGATGTGCAGACCGAGCTCGTCAAGCGTTTGGAAATGCTCGATCGTGGGCTGCGCGACGAATTCTCGCGCAATCGCGAGGAGGGCGCCTCGATCGCGAAAAGCCAGCGCGAAGAACTCGGCCGATCGCTCGAAGGCGTGCGCGCGATTGTCGATCTTCGTTTGAAAGAACTACAGCAGGACAACTCGCGACAGATCGATAAGATGCGCGCGACGGTAGATGAGAAGTTGCAAGGGACGCTGGAGAGACGCCTTGGTGAATCCTTCAAGCTGGTAAGCGATCGCCTCGAACAGGTGCATCAGGGGCTGGGCGCGATGCAGCAGTTAGCCAGCGACGTCGGCGGGCTGCAGAAAGTGCTAGCCAACGTGAAGACGCGCGGCGGCTGGGGCGAAGTGCAATTGGGCGCGCTCCTCGAGCAGGTGCTCACGCCGGACCAGTTCGCGAGAAATGTGCAAACGCGCGAGGACACGGCCGAGCGTGTCGAGTACGCCATCAAGTTGCCGGGCGACGAAAACGGCGCGCCGGTCTGGCTGCCGATTGATGCGAAATTTCCGACCGAAGATTACCACCGCTTGCTCGCGGCCCAGGACAGGGGAGATGTCGATCTTGTCGAGAGCGCAATGAAGAGTTTGGAAGCGCAGTTGAAGAAAAGCGCGAAAGAAATTTGCGCGAAATACATTAACCCGCCGCGCACAACCGATTTCGCGCTCATGTTTTTGCCGACCGAAGGTCTGTATGCCGAAGCCATTCGACGGGTCGGCCTGGTCGAGCAGGTGCAACGCGATTGCCGGGTGGTTTTTGCCGGACCAACGACGCTGGCGGCGTTACTCAACAGTTTGCAAATGGGTTTTCGCACACTCGCGATCCAGAAACGCTCCAGCGAAGTCTGGAACCGGCTTGCCGAGGTCAAGACCGAGTTCGGCAAATTCGGCGAGGCGCTCGCCGCGGTGAAAGAGAAGCTCGATCAGGCGTCCCGCCACGTCGATAACGTCGCGGTGCGCTCGCGCGTGATCACGAGAAAGCTGCGCGACGTCGAGGAACTGCCGAGTAATCCGCAGCCGATGCTGAGAAGTTTGTTAGGCGACTCGGATGCCGCCGAACGGTGACTTGTTAAAAGAGTTAAAACGTTACAAGAGTTACAACGTTCCACGGCTCTTGCTGCTTGAGCGTTTGTAACGGTTTTAACTTTGTAACTTTTTTAACAACTGCTCACAGCACCGCGTCCCACTTGCTCTTGTCCTTGAGCATGATCTCGCGAAGGAGACGAATGGGCGGCATGCCGTGGTTGAGCAGCTCGTTGTGGAATTTTTGGATGGAAAAGTTGGCGCCCTCCTGCGCTTTGTAATCGTCGCGCAATTTTAAAATCTGCAATTTGCCGAGCGTATAGTTGAGATAACCGGGATCGAATGTCCCGCGCATCGCCTCCTGCCTGGCCGGCTTTTCTTCGTAATAGCAATTGTCCTGAAAGAATTTGGTCGCTTCATCGATCGTCATGTTCTGGGTATGCATTTTGATCGCGACGCACAGTCGGCATAAGCGCAGCATCGCTTCGTCCTCCTGCGCCATCCGATATTTGGCCACGCGTTTTTCCCCGTCCGGTGTCGCAGTTGCCTGTGGAGTCGGTTTTGGCTTCGGAGCTTTGGCGGGACTCGAACCGGCGGTGCCGGATGGCTTGGGTGTCGGCGTGGGCGTTGGAGGCGGCGCGCCGGCATAACCCTGGTCGACCATCATTTTCTCGCAGTAATGCGCCCAGCCTTCGATGAACGCGTAGCTGCCGAAAATCTTTTCCACTTTGCTCGCCGGAGACGCGTTCAAACGCTGGAACTGGACATAATGGCCGGGATAAACCTCATGGATCGAGACCACGTCCGCGGTGTAATAGTTGAAGGCGGTCAGCCATTGTTCTTTTTGTGGCTCGGGCCAATCCTTCTCCGCCGGCGTCACGTAATAGTAAGCCTCGGTGGCGCGACGCTCGAACGGCCCCGGCGTATCCATCGAGGCAAACGAAGTGGCCCGGCGATATTGCGGTGTCTCTTTCACCCGCGGCCGTACTTCCGAGGGGATCGTGACCAGATGATGGCTGACGACGAATTTTCGGATTTGATCCAAATCCCTGCCGATGTCGTTGAGCAGGTTGTCGGCTTTCGGATGTTCGCTCTGAATCTGCTTGAAAACTTCAGGCGCAGGTTTGTCGGGATCGATTTTTTTTGCCGCTTCGGCGAACGCAGCTTGTTCCTGTTTTAATTGCGCGAGCCCGATCTCCAGAATCTGTTCTGGTGCAAGATTGACAAGTTCGGTGTCGGCAAGGAAACGCTGAAATTTCTCCGGCCCGAGCGCGAACTCGGGCGTGGCTTTGGGCAGCTTCTCGCGTTCCAACCAAGCCGCGTAATCGGTAAGCGCAGCCGCGGCTTTGCGATTGGAATCTTGCAACTCGGTCCGGGTGCGCTCGTCTTTCAGGTCGGCGATGGCTTGGACCAAATCTTTTCTCAGAAAATCGGCTGCGCCTCGGGCGATCTGAATGGCCAGCTCGACATAGGGTCGGGGCAACACGTCGGCCAAATTTGTGCGCGCGGCGATGAGAATGTTCGGCACCTGGGCTTCAATCGCGACGATGCTGCGCACCCGGTCGTCGAGCGGCGCAAAATTGCGCTTGATGTAAACGTTCACATCGGCCGCACGCGCGTAGACCATCGGGTTGCGTTCGAAGATCGACATCTCCTGCATCTGGAAGAGCTCTTTCTTGATCGCGCTCTGGAGAATGCGCAGATCGATCGATTGCCGCGGGCTCAACTTGTCGGCCTCGAACTTTTTCAACCGATCATCGAATCGTCGGAGGCGGGAAAGTTCGGCATCGAGGGCGAGGCGGCTGTAGTCGGTAATCTTGCCGTCATATTCGTGCAGACCGATCGAGGTGCCCTGGAGCGGACGCGCGGCGAAATAACCACGGATGTACTCCTCGGCCACGGCTTCGTATTCCGAATCTGGGGTTTGCGCGGCGAATGCGACCAGGAGAGCAAGGCAACTTGCCAATCCAAAGAACATCAGCGGCTTCATGGTGGATCGGCTTCTCCGAAGACGAGGTTAAATTAGGGCGGCTCCGCCGCCATTCCTGTAGCAACGCGCTCGGAGAGCGCGTTCCACCTTAGTCAGCGGCTCCGGCGTTGCCAAAAATTTCCGATAAGCGATGGTGCCGCGATCAGGATTCATTCGATGAAGCGAAGGGTTGTTCTCGGCACGTTGATTTGCCTGTTGTTTATCGTTCTTGGTCTGCGCGTCCATCACGCCTTGGCAGCGGAGACGGGTGAGGACAACGGTTACGCGCAAATATCCATCTTCGCAAAAGCGGTTCAGTTGCTGCGGCAGGATTACGTCGATGGCAGCAAAACGAGTTACCACGATCTCATCACCGCGGCGATGAAAGGCATGCTCGCGTCGCTCGATCCGCACAGCCAGTTTATGGACCCGGAGGATTTCCGCGACATGCAGGACGACACGCGCAGCCGGTTCAACGGCCTCGGCATCGAAGTCTCGGTCAAAAGCGGTTTGCCGACTGTCGTGACGCCGATGGAAGATACGCCTGCCGCCAAAGCCGGCATTCTGTCCGGCGATCAGATTCTCAAAATCAATGGTGTCTCGACCGAAAAAATGGACCTGCAGGACGCGGTCAATCGTTTGCGCGGTCCGGCCGGCGGTAAGGTCACGCTCACCATCCTGCGCCCGGCAACGAAAGAGGTAAAGGAATACACACTCGAACGGGTGGAAATTAAAGTGCAGAGCGTCAAGGGGGCGCGCCTGCTCGACCCCGAGCTGACCAGCCCGTTCAAGATCGGTTACATCCGATTAATTCAATTCAACGAGCCAACCCCCGACGAACTCTCGCACGCGCTCGATGATTTGCAGAAGCAGGGCATGCAGGCGCTCATTCTCGATCTTCGCAATAATCCGGGGGGCCTGTTAAATAGCGCCGTGGACGTGTGCGCGCAATTTTTGCCGCCGAACACGAAGGTCGTTTCCACTCAGGGCCGCGTCGCATCGCAGCAACGCGATTACGCCACGGCTACGACGGCGAAGCCGCGGCCGAACTTTCCGATGGCGGTCCTGGCGAACGAGGGCAGCGCCAGTGGCGCGGAGATTGTTTGCGGCGCGCTCAAGGATTTGCGTCGCGCTGTGATCGTCGGCGAAACGACCTTTGGCAAAGGCTCGGTGCAAAATGTCATGCAATTGCCAGACGGCTCTGCGTTGCGCTTTACGACCGCGAAATACTACACCCCGGGCAAGCAGGTAATTCAGGGCAACGGGGTCGCGCCGAACATTCGTGTGCCAATGAGTGCGGAACAGGAGCGTGCGCTCTTCGCGTTGCGCAGCGGGGATTCCGTCAAACCGGAGGAAGATAAAGACATCATCAAAACGCGCGACCCGCAGATGCTCCGCGCGATCGACGCGCTCAAGGGCGTGATGATCTACGCTCAGCAGACTTCGGCAAAGGAACCGATTAAGAAATAACCTCAGAGGACGCAGAGATCACGGAGAGTTCTGAATTTTTCTGCGGCCTCTGCGATGAATTCAAAAACAGTCCTCGCCCTCGAGACATCATGTGACGAAACTGCCGTCGCTATTTTGCGCGGCGCGGAATTGCTCGCCAGCGAAGTGGCGTCACAAATTGCCGAGCATGAGAAATTCGGCGGCGTTGTTCCCGAAGTCGCCGCGCGCAATCATCTTGTGCACGCACCGCGCCTACTCGAACGCGCGCTGCGCGCCGCCAGGATCGACATCTCGAAAGTGGATGCATTCGCGGCAACGAGCGGACCCGGCCTCGCAAGCTCGCTGATGATCGGCGCATCCATTGCCAAAGGTCTCGCCATCGGATTCGGCAAATCTTATCTGGCGATCAATCATCTCGAGGGTCATCTGCTCTCGCCATTTTTTGCGCAGGCCAAGATCAGACCGAACGTTTCGCTCATCGTCAGCGGCGGGCACACCATGACCATGGTCGTGCGCGGCGTCGCCAATTATGAGTTGATCGGCCGCACGGTCGACGACGCCGCTGGCGAAGCGTTCGACAAAGTCGCCAAGCTGCTTGGGCTCGGTTATCCGGGCGGACCGGAGATTGAGAAGCACGCTGTGCGCGGCGATCCGACCCGATTCGATCTGCCGCGCAGCATGCTCGATTCCGAAAACTCCAGCTTCAGCGGGCTAAAAACAGCCGTGCGTTATCTGCTGCCCAAATTGAGCGGCGATTATCTGGCCGACTTGTGCGCTTCATTTCAACAGGCAGTGATCGACGTGCTCGTGCAAAAGACGATCGCCGCCGCCAAAAGTTACGATGTCGATCTTGTCACGATGAGCGGAGGGGTGAGTTGCAATCAGGAGTTGCGCCGCCAACTACACGAGGCCTGCAGCCGAGAGCGATTGCAACTCCAAAGTGCCGAACCGTGGCTGTGCACCGATAACGCGGCCATGATCGCCTTCGCCGCGTCGCTGCGACTGCAACACGGCTTTGAATCGAGCGTGACGGAAGAGATCGACCCCAGTCTCGCTTTACGGTAGGGACATCGCGCTGCGATGTCTGCGGACGACGCAGCGTGCCGTCCCTACCATGGCCGCTCAATACTCGCGCTCGAGGAGATAATTGGCGAGCGCGTGCAGCGCTTCGGCTTTCGTCCCGAAGGTCGACAGGGCGTCGTGCGCGACGCCGGTGAGGCGCCGCGCTTCGGCGCGCGAATTCTCCAGGCCGATGACGGCCGGGTAAGTTGCTTTCATCGCGGCAATATCTTTCCCCGCGCTTTTACCAAGCTTCTCGCTCGTCTGGGTCACATCGAGAATGTCGTCGATGATTTGGAACGCGAGGCCGAGCGCGCGTCCAAATTTTGTGATCGCACTCAGTTGCTTCTGATTCGCGTTCGCGCTCATCGCGCCGAGGCGCACCGACGTGGTCAGAATGGCAGCGGTCTTATTTTCGTGAATGTAGCGGACGCGGTCGCGGGTGGCTTTTTCTCCTTCGGCTTCGAGATCGGCGACCTGACCGGCGATCAGTTTCTGGCTGCCGGCCGCGACCGCAACTTCACGCAGCAAGATCGACATGTCGTAACGCGGGGTCGGCTTGGCGCGCGTGACAATCTCGAACGCAATGGTGAGCAGGGCGTCGCCCGCGAGCACCGCAATGCCGTCCCCAAAGACTTTGTGGCAGGTCGGCCGGCCGCGCCGGAAATCATCATTGTCCATGCTCGGGAGATCGTCGTGGACGAGCGAATAGGTGTGGATGCATTCGAGCGCGCAGGCGAGCGGCAGCGCCTTGTCGATCTTGCCGCCGCAGGCTTCGGCGGCCGCGAGACACAAGATCGGGCGCAGTCTTTTCCCACCCGCGAACAAACTGTAGCGCATCGCCTTGTGAATCGTCGCCGGCTTGGTGTTCGCCTTTGGCAAATGGCGATCTAATGCGCGGTCAATTAGTTGTTGGCGCGAGGCGAGGTAACCCTTCAGGTCCACGATAAAGGGGGAGTCTAGCGCGACTGTAGCGGCCCCGAAAGCATTCGGGGTCGCATTAATTTTTGCCGCGGCTGCGCGCCAGCCGATACATCACCGGCCCAAGTGCAATCGCCACCGCCGCGCCGAGCAGTGCGGGCACGCCGTACTCGCCGTCACGGAACGAAATCGCGATCACGCCGAGCAGCACAATCATCGGCAGCGCCGCGACGATCATCACACCGCTGCGGCCGAGCGGAATTCGGAATGCACCACGTAGCGACGGCTCGCGTTTCCGCAGTTGAATGAGCGCGCCGAACTCAAGAAAGAGCGCGAGCGAATAGAGGAGCACATCGGCGATGACCAGCCGGCCGAACGGCACGAGCACGAAGACCGAATAGAAGATCGCGGAGATGAT
>QHPZ01000033.1 GCA_003219225.1 Verrucomicrobiota bacterium
TGCTGCCGGTAACCCTGGCGGAGCGGCTGCAACGCCATCTACAGAAAATAAAAGCGCAGCATCAAGAGGATCTAGAAGCCGGATTTGGAAGGGTCTATCTGCCCAATGGCCTAGAGAAAAAATATCCCAACGCCCAATGCTCATGGGCCTGGCAATACGTTTTCCCCTCATCGCGCCTATCCAGCGATCCGCGCAGCGGCCAGAAACGACGTCATCACGTCGAAGAAAGTTCGCTGCAGCTGGCCATGAAAACAGCGGTACGCACTTCGGGCGTTGCCAAACCAGCGACCTGTCACACGCTGCGGCATTCCTTCGCCACGCATTTGCTCGAAAGTGGGTCGGATATTCGGACCGTCCAGGAGTTGCTCGGTCATAAGGATGTGAGCACGACGATGATTTACACGCACGTCCTGAACAGGCCCGGACTCGGCGTAATGAGTCCGCTCGATCAGCGTATTCCGCTGGTCGAGCCGTGATACGGGCGGGCGAGCGGCTGGTCGTCGCAAGTCGAGGGAATTTGGCCGTACTGATACGTCGATTCGGTGGGCGACGGCGCGGCCTTGACCATGACGAGAGTGCCGCTGGCGGATTTGATGCTGATGCAGGCGTGGGCGGGGGCGAGCGCGACGTGTGGAATGTCGGGTGGCGCGTTCGCATCGGCTACGCCCTCGCGGATTTCGGGAAATTTGAAGCCGGGCAGCTCGGCTTGAACGGCGTCGGCGTTGTCGGTAAATGCGCCGGTTTTGCGCGCGTGATCGTGGAGCGCGGTGTAGACCTGTTGGACGAGAAACATGGCGCGGCGGTTCTGATTGGTGCGGCTTTCGGGATCGAGTGATTCGCTCAGGTCAATGCGCCACACGCCGTCTTCGCGTGTGAGCGTGTAGGTGTAACGACTGCGCCCGCGGCCGAAGAAGCCGAAGAACCGATCGTAGGTGTAGCTGGCGGAGACGAGCGCAGCGTCGGCCGAGACGCGCTGGACGCGGATCCGGTTGGTTTCGAAATCGGGGAGCTTTGCGGTCGCAGGCGTGTAGTCGCACATGGAGCGCTCGAGGAGATTTGCGCGTCCGGCGATTGTCGCAGCTGCGAGCTCGCGGCTTCGCTGGGAGAGCGCGGCCACGACCGCGGCACAATCATGGCGCTGTGCCGCATCGATATAAACAAGCGAGAGCGGCGAGGGTGAGTAGTGAGTTTAGGAGCGCGCGCCTGGCGCGGGACCATTCGTCATCGTCAAACATAGGGAGTCCAGGTGATAAGTGAACGGTGATCAGTGAACCGAACACTTACGTCGGCTCGACGGAGTCTTGCCCCACCAGCATTAGATTCGTGTCCATTCGTGTGCATTTGTGGTTAGAACGTGAGGGCGCTGCAGGCTTATGTGAGAAATTATGCGACCCCGAAAGCATTCGGGGCCGCTACAGGTCAGACACTCGAGCATGCGAGCCTGAGAGGAAGACGGTGATCTGTGACCTCTGACCTGTGACGTCTGACCCGTGATCTGTGATCTCTGATTCATATGCACCGTGCAGGAATCGAACCTGCAACCCAGCGGTTAAGAGCCGCTTGCTCTACCAATTGAGCTAACGGTGCGAAGAAATTTCAAATCGAAGATCCATTCGACTGGCGCTCAGGACAAGATTTTCAGATTGCCGAGTTTAGCAGAATCTGCCGCGCGCCCAAAACGATTACGCCTGCGTGTGGCGGGCGTAATGGCGTTCGACGCCGCGCGGGAGCAGACGTTTGCGTCCGCGCTGGCGGCGCCGGGCGAGCGTGGCGCGGCCGCCCTTTGTCTTCATGCGCGCGCGGAAGCCGTGCTGACGTTTGCGCGTGCGTTTGGAAGGTTGATAGGTGCGTTTCATAAGGCCGAATGATTCGCTCTGCGCGATTTTGGAGCGGTTACAGTAAAAATGCCCATGGCGTTGTCAATTGCCGGCAAGTTGACTGTCGATCTTGCCTTCGGACATTGCCAGCGTCGCGCATTTTTGAAATAACGAATGGCAACCGTGTCCGAAAAAGCCGAAAAAGTGGTGATCGAGCCGGCGACCGAAGCCGACCTCGACGAGCTCTCGGAGATGCTCGGCGAACTGTTCGCGCAAGAAAGCGATTTCCGCCCCGACAAGGACAAGCAGCTCCGCGGGTTGCGCCTAGTTTTCGAGCAACCAAGCCGGGGCCGCGTGTTCGTGCTGCGTCGCGAGGGCGCGATTGTCGGGATGATCAATTTGCTTTTCACCATCAGCACGGCCGAAGGCGGGTTTGTGATTTTGCTCGAAGACCTTGTCGTCCACAAAAAGTACCAACATCACGGTTACGGCGCGCGGCTGCTCCAACACGCGATCGATTTCGCGAAGCAGAAGAATTTCCTTCGCGTAACTTTGCTCACCGATCGTCCGGAAAACGTGGCCCAGGAATTTTTCCGCAAGCACGGCTTCGTCGAATCTTCCATGATCTCGATGCGGCTGTGGATTACGCCCGACACGGAGCAGTCGCAGCAAAGTTTATAAGGTCGATGGCTGTAGCCACGGGCCTGCGGCCCGTCTGGATGAACACACGTCAGGCTCGACGGCTCATAGAGCCGTGGCTACAGAGCGCGCTATTTCTTCTGATCGATCCAGGCGCTTAATTGCGGTGCGAGGCGGCGTTTGAATTCCGAGCGGAACTCAATTTCGTCGACGGCTTTGGCGACTTCTTTGGCGCTGGTGGGCGGAAGATTTGTTTTCGCGTAGCTCTTCAGCTCGTCGATGCGCATCGCCTCGGAGAAAAACGTGAACAGACTCGGCGCGAAAGTGTTGGCGCCGAGCGCGTCGGTCTTGGCGAGGAGCGCTTTCATATTGGCCTTGGCAAAATCCCACGCCAGATCGGCCTGCCCGCTGTAGCGCGCGACTTTGCCGACGAGAAAGACAGCGCGGCTCGTCGGCAATTCGTCCGTGAGCGCGATCTGCAGAGTTTTCGTCGCGAGCTTCGGATCGCGCGCGGCGGCAAGCGCGTCGTAGTAGTTGGCTTTTTCTTCAAGGCTGGTCGTTTTCAACCCGAGGTCGTGCAATTTGTTCCAAGTTTGTTCGTCTGCCTCGTGGCCGACGAGCCAAAGCACTGGCGCGCGTAAATCGGGCGAGAGCGAAGCCGGATTCACGAGATATTTCGCAAATCGTTCGCGCCAGCCGGCGATCACTTGTCGATCTTCCAAGTCGCCGAGCGCAGCGATCAAACTGCCGCGCAAGAGCACGGTCCGAGGCGTGTCGTCCTTTTTTGGGTCCCAGCCGAGTTCATCGAAGCTCGGGCGCAAAACGGAGCGGGCGTAAGACTGGTATTTTTCGCGCACCGGATTTCCGATGAGCAGGCGATTGATAAAATCGAAGGCGTTAATGATTTGCTCGCGCTCAGCCAGCTCAGTTTTAGCCGGTAACTTCGCGATGAGCTCGAAGTAGTGTGGCGCGTTCGCACGCCCCGCCTGCACCAGTGCCCACGCGTCACCCAGGAGATTGACGCGATCAGGCACGCTCAACTTCGGCAGGGCCTCAAGCAGCAGTCTCCATG
>QHPZ01000196.1:0-233 GCA_003219225.1 Verrucomicrobiota bacterium
CGTCAGGACCTGCCCGCTGCGATCGCGCATTTCAAAAAAGCAGTGGCGAAGGCGCCCGAGTTTGCGGCGGGCTGGTCGTCCCTTTCCCTCACCTATGAGGTCAGCTTCTGGTACACGCCGCACACGACAGCGGCTTTTCAGGCCGAGTTGCTTGCCGGCGAGAAAGCAGCGGCCGAACGCGCGGCCGCGCTTGAACCCGACGCAGCCGCCACCGAACACGCGCTCGGCAACCT
>QHPZ01000196.1:283-1321 GCA_003219225.1 Verrucomicrobiota bacterium
CCAGCTTGATCCCTATTTTGTCGTCGGCTGGGTGCGCCTGCGGGATGCCGCGAGCGCGCTCGACCGGCGCGACGATGTCGAGGAGTCGGTGCAACGGGTGCGCTCAATCACTTCAGGGATGTTCGCCGGCAAGACCGGGCTTCTCAATTACGCACTCGATTATGGACGCTCCGATGAAGCACGGGCCGCGCTCGCGGAAATCATGACACGTTGGCCAAAGGATGCTGCGTTTGCGCAAACGTTGTTGCCGTGGGCGCTCGGCCAATCCGATGTCGATCCAGTTAAACTGCGCGCGGCGATCGCGGATGCACCAGAAGGCGAAGCGAGCAGATATTTTATCGCGCGCCAAGACATCGACGGCTACAACGCAGACATCGAACGTCCTGGAGCGATACTCCAGGCCTACTACTTCGCCAATCTTTATAGCAGCAGGCCGGCGGGACACGCGATGCTGCGCGATCCGCGCGTCAAGGCGATGATCGTGCGCTACGGCTTTCCCGCGTACTGGCGCGAGAAAGGCTGGCCCGCCGGATGCCGACCGATCGGCGAAACGGATTTCGAATGCGGCACCGATGCCGCACTGGCGCATTAAGATGTCACTGTTCGCCGAATTAAAACGCCGCAACGTCATCCGTTTCGCGGGACTGTATCTGGTCGGCGCGTGGCTGCTTGTTCACAGCGTGGTGATCTTACTGGCGCTCGGATTTCTTCCCGCACTGATTTTCAGTTGGGTTTTCGAAATGACGCCGGAGGGATTGAAGCGTGACGCTGATGTGCCGCCCGAGGAATCGATCGCGCCGCAAACCGCGCGTCGGATGAATCGGATGATTATCGCGGTGCTGATAGTCGCGTTGGCTTACTTCGCTTTCGACAAATTCGTCCTGACACCCCGGCGCGATGCAGCACGCGTCGCCGAGGCATCGACACCGATGGCAGACGCGCATTCGCTCGCCGTGCTGCCATTCGTCAACATGTCTGGCGATGCCGCGAACGAATATTTCTCCGATGGCATCAGTGAAGAAATTTTGAATGTCCTGG
>QHPZ01000194.1 GCA_003219225.1 Verrucomicrobiota bacterium
ACTGAGGACGACTTGAAGAAGATTGTCGAAATCCAATTGAAGCGGTTGTCGAAACGACTCGAACAGCAAAAGATCACGCTCGATCTGTCCGATTCGGCCAAGGAACTGCTTGCTCGCGAAGGCTACGATCCCGTTTACGGCGCGCGCCCACTCCGGCGTACCATTCAAAAAGAAATTCTCGACCCGCTCTCGATCGACATCCTCGAAGGCAAAGTCCGCGAAGGCCAAACCGTGAAGGTCGATGCCAAGAACGGCGCCCTCGAGTTTCGCCAGAAATAGTCGAGCTGCGCGGCAACTAACTAAACACGAGGCTTGAGAAGATCTCGCCTGTCGTTTTTCATGGCGGCATGAAAATCTCCCAGAATGATTTGCGTCAAGCTGCAGCAGCGTCGGGCTTATCCGCGGACCAAGCCGATTCACTTTGGCGTTCCTTGGAAGCGGTCGCGACTGCGGACGCCAAACCGAGGAGGTTTGGGCGGCCTCGGCATCGCGGTCGTCGCGCTTTGTTACGCGGCCATTTTTCTCCTGGTCGGTCGCGCGTTGTGGAATAAACCGAATCTGCGGATTCCGGGCGGTTTACTTTTGACCATAGCCGTGTGCATGGTGCCGCTGGCGACTTACGGCATCGAACGCTGGCTCGGATTTTGGCCTGATCGGGATCCGGGTGCGTATGAGAGGTTTCATCCGCTCATTAATGGAAGTTGGATCGTGATGGAGATCGCCACGGTCGTTGCCGGAGCG
>QHPZ01000195.1:0-9486 GCA_003219225.1 Verrucomicrobiota bacterium
AAAACATTGGCCAGATGCCGATGCCACTGCACAGCTCCTCATCGGCGACCAGGGGATCCGATTTCGGCGCGATCACCCGGAGTTTCGGTTTTGGGACCTGGGCGAGGAATGGAAACGAATTGTCGATTTTCCCTTCGTCTATGCGCTTTGGCTAATTCGACCGGAATTCGGCGCCGCAAAAACGATTGCTGATCGACTGCGCGCTTTGCGCGATGAGAACCTCGCGAAGATCGACAACTTGATCGCGGACGAAAAGGAATTCGATCCCGTGTTTTGCCGCCGCTATTACACTGAACATCTGCGATTCACCTTTGGAGACGAGGAGAAGGAAGGACTTCAGCAATTCCAAAGGCTATGCGCAAAACACGGGTTGCTCGCCCATCGCAAACTGAACCTCGAGCTCGTCTAAGTAAAAAGCTGGTGAGGCGACGCTCTGCGGAGCCGTCGAAAGCCGCTCGACGATTTCGTCGGCTCGACAGAGTCTCGCCCTGCCGGCGAGATCCGCGTCGGCATTTCGGGCTTGCGCTACCCGGGCTGGCGCGGAAAATTTTACCCGCGAGAGCTGCCGCAGCATCGCGAGTTGGAATTTGCGAGCGGCGCGTTCAATTCGGTCGAGATCAACGGCTCGTTTTATTCACCCAGTTGCCATCGAGTTACGAACGCTGGTACGCGGAGCAACTTTACGTGAGCGGTTACACCGATGCCGCCCTCGATTGGTGGGCTGCTCGCATCGAACGATCGCGCCGTGTGACGCAACCATATAACGCGACATTGGCAGGGACATCGCGCCGCGATGTCCGCGGACGCCGCAGCGCGGCGTCCCTACCACGGCGAAGATGTTGCCGATTCGTAAACGATTACCGCATGAAGCACCGCTCTGGGTCGATCCCAACAAAACTGATTATTTCATAACGATCTGCTGCCTCGAACGCCCTGCTTGCATAGACTGAAGCACTGGGTTGAGTGTTTTGTGCGTATGCGAATCGCGCAGGTGGCACCACTTTATGAGAGCGTGCCGCCAAAGTACTACGGCGGCACGGAACGCGTTGTTTCCCATCTCACTGAGGAGCTGGTTCGTCAGGGTCATGACGTAACGCTCTTCGCAAGCGGCGATTCAGTGACGGCGGCGCAGCTTGTTGCGGCATCGCCGCGCGCGCTTCGATTGGACAAAAATTGCATCGACCAGCTCGCCCACCACGTCGTGCTTCTGGAGAAGGTGTTTCGTCAGGCCCATGAATTCGATGTGGTCCATTTTCACATCGATTATCTGCACTTTCCGATCACGCGGCGCCGGCCTGTTCGGCACGTCACGACCATGCACGGCCGGCTCGACATCTCCGATTTGATTCCGCTCTATGACGAGTTTCGCGATATGCCGCTGGTCTCGATCTCAAATGCGCAACGCGAGCCGCTGCCGTGGGTACATTGGCTGGCCACCGTGTATCACGGTTTGCCGGAAAACCTCTACCGCTTCCGTTCCGAGCCGGGGAAATACTTTGCCTTTCTCGGGCGAATCTCGCCGGAAAAACGGGTCGATCGCGCGATCGAGATAGCCAAACAGATCGGGATTCCGCTCAAGATCGCCGCCAAAGTCGATCTCGTGGACCGCCAGTATTTTAAAGCCGTGATCAAGCCGCTCCTCTGCGATCCGGTGGTCGAGTATGTGGGCGAAATCGGCGAGGGCGAGAAGGACGAATT
The DNA here is from genome assembly GCA_003219225.1 of Verrucomicrobiota bacterium. Classification (GTDB taxonomy): domain Bacteria; phylum Verrucomicrobiota; class Verrucomicrobiia; order Chthoniobacterales; family UBA10450; genus AV17. Next base: position 1,699 of record QHPZ01000195.1, read on the forward strand.
TCTCGGCAGTGCGTATGCGCTGTTGTTTCCGATCGATTGGGCGGAACCGTTCGGACTCGTCATGATTGAGGCAATGGCGTGTGGCACGCCGATCATCGCCTATCGCCAAGGCTCAGTGCCGGAAGTGATCGAACAAGGCGCCACCGGGTTCGTCGTTAACGATCTGGAGGACGCGGTCGCCGCGGCGAAGCGTGTACCGGAGCTGAGTCGTAAACGCTGCCGCGAAGTTTTCGAACAACGCTTCACCGCGCGGCGAATGGCGCACGATTATCTGCGCGTTTACCAAAGGCTGATCGAGCGCGAGGCGAAGCGAGCGGCGTAGCGAGATGACGGACGAACTGATCCACGTCCACGATCAGTTTTACATCGTCTCAACTTCGGCGCGGCTCGACGATCGCACGCGTGTCCTGAAGCACGGCGACACATTCGCGGTGTTTGATCGGTCCGGCGACATCGAAGCGCCGGGCCCGCCCGAGCTTGGGATTTATCACCAGGACACCCGCTTTCTCTCGCGTCTGATGCTGCGCCTGGCCAACAAACGCCCGTTGCTCCTGAGCTCGACCGTGAAAGAGGACAATGCGTTGCTCACCGTCGATCTGACTAATCTCGACGTGCCGCACAATGATGAAGTCGTCGTGCCGCGCGGCACGCTGCACATCTTTCGGTCCAAATTGTTGTGGGACGCCGCCTGCTACGATCGGCTGCGCGTCCATAATTACGGCCGCGCAAACGTCGATCTTTTGTTTGAAATCGAATTCGACGCCGATTTTGTCGACCTTTTCGAAGTGCGCGGCGTCACGCGCGCCAAGCGGGGCCGGCGGTTTCCAATCGAACTCAACGATGGAGTGCTCGAGTTCGGCTATGAAGGGTTAGATCGACAAGTGCGCCGGACCTCGATCCGGCTCGATCCGCTTCCTGTGGGGCTGTTCGATAACCGCATTCATTATCGACTGGAGCTTCCACCGGGTGGATACGCCACCTACCAGTTTGCCATTCAATGTGAGCTGGATGAGTCGCGCTCGCGATCAACAATCGTTCGACCCGTTCTTATATACGAGGATGTAGCCGGCGTAGCGGCAGCCGCGCTGCGCGCGGTAACAAGCGCGGAACCCGAAATCTTCACCGCCAACGAGCAGTTCAACGACTGGATCAATCGTTCCATAGCCGATCTCCACATGATGCGGACCGAAACCGAATACGGGCCGTATCCGTACGCCGGCGTGCCGTGGTTCAGTACGGTGTTCGGACGCGACGGGATTATCAGCGCGCTGGAATGTCTCTGGTTTGATTCGAACATTGCCCGCGGCGTCCTCTCTTATTTGGCCGCCACCCAGGCGGAGAAAGAAAATGCCGAGCAGGATGCGCAGCCCGGGAAAATCCTGCACGAAAGGCGCGGCGGCGAAATGGCTCATCTGGGCGAGGTCCCGTTCGGCCGTTACTACGGCTCAGTCGATGCGACGCCGTTGTTTGTGATGCTCGCAGGCGCTTATCACGAGCGCACCGGCGATGACCAATTTATCGAATCGATCTGGCCGAATATCGAGCGCGCGTTGCTGTGGATCGACAAGTTCGGCGATCTGGACGGCGATGGATTTGCTGAATATTCCCGCCGGTCCCCGCGCGGCTTGGTCAATCAGGGATGGAAAGATTCCCAGGACGCAATTTTTTACGAGGACGGCGAGCTTGCCGAGCCGCCAATCGCGTTGAGTGAAGTGCAGGGCTACGTTTACGCAGCGAAATGCGCGGCCGCGACCTTGGCGCCAACGCTGGGCAAGAAAAACTTCGGCGACCAATTAGCGGATGAGGCCGAGCAATTACGCCGGCAATTTGAAGAAAAATTTTGGTGCGATCGGCTCGGTGTGTATGGACTCGCGCTCGATGGCAGGAAAAATCTTTGTCGCGTCCGTACCTCAAACGCCGGGCACTGCCTCTTTACCGGAATCGCCAGCGAAGAAAGGGCCGGGCGTATTGCGAGCGCGTTGACGGAGGAGCCGTTCTTCTCCGGGTGGGGCGTGCGGACCGTCGCGGCGGGTGAAGCCCGCTACAACCCGATGTCGTATCACAACGGTTCGATCTGGCCGCACGATAACGCGCTGATTGCGGCCGGCTGCGCGCGCTATGGATTTAAGCGCGAAGCAGCGAATATCCTCGCCGGTCTGTTCGAGTCGAGTCTGTTTTTTGATCTGCATCGGCTCCCGGAATTATTTTGCGGATTCCCGCGGCGACCAGGGGAGAGCCCCACGTTGTATCCGGTCGCGTGCTCGCCGCAAACCTGGGCCTCGTGCGCGGTGTTTCCGCTTTTGCAGGCGTGTCTTGGACTTGCGATTCGCGACCATCACCACGAAGTGGTTTTCAGGTCTCCATATTTGCCGCAGTTTCTGCCCGAGGTGCAAATCAATCGGCTGCGCGTCGGCAGGGGCAGCGTCGATCTTACTCTCACGCGTCATGAAACCGATGTCGCAGTGGATGTAGTTCGTCGCAAAGGCGAAGTGAACGTGCTGGTGCTGAAGTGACCAGGCAATGCCTGATTCAAAGCGGCGCAGCAGCGCCGCACTCCAAAACGTTGCCGGGAGTTCGACTGCAGTTTTCGTTTGCGTTTTGGAGTGCGGCAATGTTTTGCCGCTTTTGTTTGGCGTGTTGTCAGCAAACCCGCAGCAACTAGACTGATCAGTGCAACCTCGCTGGATCATTGCGCCGGCGGAAGAGCTCAATGGCGGAGCGATTCCGTGGAGTGAAATCTGCGGCTCCGCTTGCATCGCGCGGCTGCTTTTGCGCAAGGGCTTCGCCACTACCGCAGAGGTGGAAACGTTTCTGCGGCCGCGCCTGAAATCATTGAGCGATCCGTTTCGGCTGCCGAACATGAAGGCGGCCGTCGACCGTGTGCTTGCCGCGCTCGATCGACGTGAGCGAATTGTTTTGTTCGGCGACTACGATGTCGATGGCGTCACATCCCTGGCGCTGCTGGCCGAAACGTTACGCGCGTATGGCGCAGCACCGGCGTTGTTTTTGCCGCTGCGCATGGAGGAAGGCTACGGCTTGAGCTGCGAGAGCATCGAACGGTGTTTGAGCCAACATCAGCCGCAGCTTTTGATCGCGCTCGACTGCGGCACGTCCTCCGTCGCGGAGATTGTCGATCTTACACGCCGCGGCGTGGAGGTGATCGTGCTCGATCATCATGAACCCAAGTCCGAGGTGCCCGATTGTGTTGCGATTGTTAATCCGAAGACCGATCCCGGGTCGCCGTTTAATTACCTCTGCAGCGCCGGGATCGTGTTCAAGCTTTGTCATGCGCTGTTGAAATCGCGCCCGATCGACTTCGATCTCAAGTCACGACTCGATTTGGTCGCGCTCGCCACCGTCGCGGACATTGTGCCGCTGCGGGGCGAAAACCGCACGTTTGTCCAACGCGGCGCGAACGAGATTGCGAGATCGAGACGGGTCGGTTTGCAAAAACTGATCGAGGTCAGCGGAGTGAAGCCGCCGATTTTCACCGAAGACATCGGGTTCCGGCTCGGCCCGCGATTGAATGCCGCCGGGCGATTGAGCACGGCGGAAAAATCGCTGCAGCTTTTGCTTGCCACGAGCGAAGCCGAAGCGACGGAGCTGGCCGGGTTTCTCGATCGCCAAAATCGCGAGCGACAACAAGTCGAGAAAGAGATTTTCCTGGCGGCGCAAGAAAAGATTGCGAGCGAGTTTAGCGTGGCGCGCGACGCCGCGATCGTGGTGGCGGCGCGTGGCTGGCATGCCGGAGTCCTCGGCATCGTGGCGTCGCGGATCACGCACAAATACCATCGGCCGGCGATTGTCGTCGGGTTCGATGAGAACGGGATTGGCAAAGGCAGCGGTCGCAGCATCGAAGGTTTGAATCTCGTCGGAGCTTTGTCGCAATGCGCCGATAAGATCGACAAGTACGGCGGGCACGAAATGGCCGCGGGCCTGAGCATCCACGAGAAAAATTTCGCCGCGTTTGCCGAGGAGTTTCGGCGCACCGCGCGCGAGCTTTTGTCCGACGAGCAGCTACAGCCGTGTTTGCGCCTCGATCACGAAGTGCTGTTTTCCGAACTCAACTTCGGTTTCCTCGACTGGCACGAGATGCTTCAGCCCTTCGGCAACGGTAATCCGCAGCCGCTTTTTTTCGCCGCCGCGGTCGAACCGGTCGCGCCGCCGCGGCTAGTTGGCGAAAACCATCTCGCCCTGCGCTTGCGCCAGCGCAATTACCACCAACGAGCCATCTTTTTCGGCGCGGCCGAGAATTCACTGCCGCCACAGCCGTGGGACATCGCATTTCGGATCCGGCCGGGCGAATACGAAGGGGAACGACGACTGGAGATGGAAATCCAAGCGGTGCGCACGACGCAAAGAAGCTGAAAAACTTTTTCGAAATGCTCGACACTTCTGAACCACTCGAAACTCTGAATTGGGTTCCGCGGCCGCGCCTGCTCGCGCTGCGCCGGCTCGGGATCGAGACAGTCGAAGATTTACTTACGCATTATCCACGCCGGCACGAAGATCGACATCAGTTTCCGCGGTTCCCGCGCGAGGAAAGCGATGTGCCGATGTGCTTGTGCGGCGAAGTGACAAAAACCTCAATCCGTCGCTTCGGTGGCTGGAAGAAAATTTTCGAGGCGACCCTGCAGGAGCCGAATGCGGACGCGCTGAGCCAGCCGCTCGTCTGCCGCTGGTTCAATTTGCATTACGTCCAGAAAATGATCGCCACCGGTCAGCAATTGGTCGTCTTCGGCAAACCGCGGCTGCGCGGCAAACGCATTTGCATGGATCATCCCGAGTTCGAGGTGATCGAGAACGATGAGGAGATCTCAATTCATCTGCGCCGGATCACTCCGATTTATCCGGCGACGGAGGGACTGTCGCAGCGCGCACTGCGCAGCATGATTTATCGCCTGCTGCAGAGCGTCGATTGTGAGTCGGTCGAGACGTTGCTGCCGGGTGAGCTGCGAACTGGTGAGCGTAGCGAAGCGATTCGCGCGATCCATTTCCCGGATGATTGGGACGCTCTCACCGCCGCGCGCCAGCACCTTGTTCTGACAGAATTTTTCGCGATGCAAATGTTGATCGGTTCGCGCCGGGTGCAGTCGCACGCGCGTGCCGGCGGCGCGCACTGCGGCCAAGGCGATCTGCTCAACGAATTTGTGCGGCGTTTGCCGTTTGAACTGACCGCCGCGCAACAGAAGGTGATCGAGGAAATCCGGCGTGATCTGGCGGCGCCCCATCCCATGAACCGCCTGCTGCAGGGTGATGTCGGTTCCGGCAAAACCGTGGTCGCGATCGCCGCCATTTTGCTGGCAGTCGAGGCTGGCTATGACGCCGCCTTCATGGCGCCGACGCAAATCCTGGCCGAGCAACATTACGACGTGCTGCGCCGCTGGCTCGATCCGCTCGGCGTGCGCTTGTCGATCCGCACCGCCGCGCGCCGGGACGAAAGCGCGCCGTTGCCGCTGTTTGCGGAAACGGAATGTTTGGGTCGCGCACGCGTGTCGCGTGCCAGCAGGCGAGACGCGTGCGCGATCCAATCCGAAGTGGATGCTGCTGCGCGGCACGTGTTCGTCGGCACGCATGCCTTGCTCTACGAAGGAGTCTCATTTTCCAATCTGGGGCTGGTCGTCATTGATGAGCAGCACAAGTTTGGCGTAGCGCAACGCGCGCGGCTGACCAGCCGCGCGCCTGCGCCGGACGTGCTGGTGATGACGGCGACACCGATCCCGCGCACGCTCACGATGACCGTTTACGGCGATCTGGATGTGTCCACGATCGACGAGATGCCGCGCAATCGAGGCAAAATCATCACCGCTCTACGCGAGGCATCGAAGCTGGCGGAGGTGCTGACGTTTTTGCGCACGCAATTGGAGGCCGGGCGTCAGCTCTACGTGGTTTATCCTTTGATCGAGGAAAGCGACAAACTGACGGCGAAAGCGGCCGCGGTAGAGTACGAGCGTTGGCGGGAGCGGTTACAGCCGTTCTCGTGCGAATTGCTGCATGGACAGCTCCCGGGTCTCGAAAAACAGGAGATCATGGAGCGATTTCGCTGCGGGCAAACGCAGGCGTTGATCAGCACGACTGTGATTGAAGTCGGTGTCGATGTTCCGAACGCGACGGTGATGTTGATCGAGAATGCCGAGCGTTTCGGTCTCGCGCAGCTGCATCAGTTGCGCGGCCGTATCGGCCGCGGCCGGCATAAATCATATTGCATTCTGCTCAGCTCGGAACCGTCGGCGGACGCAGGCGCGAAATTAGATGTGTTGGAAAAAACGACCAACGGCTTTGCAGTCGCTGAGGCGGACTTGCAGTTGCGTGGATCGGGGGACTTACTCGGCACGGCACAAAGCGGTTTGCCTGGCTTGAAGATTGGCGACTTGCGACGGGACGCCGATCTGATGCGCCGGGCGCGTGCCGCCGCGATGTCGATCTTGGGCGACGATCCGCGGCTGGAATCGGCGGCCAATCAACGTTTCCGCCGGTTAATTGTCGAACAAGAGAACCGAACGTTCGCCAATGTGAGCTGATGAAAAATCTCGCCAAGTTTTTGCTTTTCGTACTGCTGGTGAGCGCAGGGATTTCATTCCTCTACGATTACCGGCTCAAACACGGCGGCTTGGATTTGGTCGCGCGGCGTACTCCGGAAAAATACACCCTGGCCGAGAATCCGGGCGTGGATTCGAAACAGATCGCCTCGCTTGAAGCGCTCAATCGGGAACGGCGCGTCCTGGTCAGCAGCGTCATTCCATCGGTGGTGGCGGTGAAAACATCGAAAAAAATCACGGTGCGCAGGCCTCATGAGCTCGATCCGTTTGAGTTCTTCTTTCGAAATTCGCGCCCATTTCGAAATCCAAACGACATGGCACTGGTGCAAAACGCGCTCGGTTCCGGTGTGATCGTAACTAATGAGGGTCACATCATCACCAACAATCATGTGGTCGATCAAGTCGATGAAATCGAAGTGCAACTGAGCGATGGCCGCACAAAAAAGGCGCGCCTGGTCGGCGCGGACGCCGATGTCGATCTTGCCGTGCTCAAAATTGACGAACCGGGATTGAAACCGCTCAAACTCGCCGATTCCGATACCGTGCAGGCGGGCGACTTCATTCTCGCGATTGGCAATCCCTTCGGGTTCGAAGAGACGGTGACCGACGGCATCATCAGCTCAAAAGGGCGCCCAAACCGCAGCGATATGTTCGGAGATTTGCTGCAGACCAACGCGGCGATCAATCCCGGTAACAGCGGCGGACCATTGATCAACCTGCGCGGCGAAGTCGTCGGCATCAACACCGCGATTGTGTCCGGCAGTGGCGGTTCCCAGGGGATCGGCTTTGCCATTCCCTCGAACACTGTGCGCACCGCGCTGGAAAGTTTGCTCAAGAAAGGACGGATCGTCCGCGGCTATCTTGGAATCATGAGCCGGGCGGCTCAGCCGGGCCAACAAACCGCGGACACGGAGGGTGTGGTGGTGGAGGATATTTTGCCGAACTCCCCGGCGGCGCAGGCCCAACTGCAGAAAGGCGATATTATTCGCAAATTCAACGGACACGAGATCAACAATTTTTCTGCGCTGCGCACGCTAGTCGCCCAGGCCGAGCTGAACAAACCCGTCGAGCTTGAGATTGTCCGAAACGGCAATCCGATGAAGGTGACCACCGAAATCAAAGAGCAGCCGATCGATTATCAGTCGGCTCAGACATTGCCAAATCGGCGTCAGCCGCAGAGACCGGCGCCGCCAAATCAACCGAATGAGGCGGGGGGCGGCCTCAATTCTATTCGGGTGACCGATTTGAC
>QHPZ01000195.1:9543-13167 GCA_003219225.1 Verrucomicrobiota bacterium
GAAATCAATCAGCAGCCGATCGCATCAGTTTCCGATTACAACAAGATCCTCGCTGCGCTGGATCGCTCACAGGCGCAGATCCTCTCCGTGTGCCGCCACCGAATGCGCTCTTTCCTCGTTATTCGGCCGCAATAGCTTCGTCCGCCTTGCGTCTGTCAAGAGCGTTTGCTCCGCGTTTGAGTGGCAGCGCGCGAATGAATAATCGGCGCGACGCGCAAGTCTAACGCCACAAATCTTAAAACGCTATGAAACGAATACTGCTTGCGATAATGCTTTCCAGCTTGCTAGTGGCCATTGTTCCCCGGGCGACAGCTGACGAGGTGTCGGTTGATTTTTTCTACAACAACTTGGGCGGCGGCCAATGGATCGACGTCGAGGGCTACGGCTATGGTTGGCGGCCGGAGGTCGCGATGGGCGATGCGAACTGGCGGCCTTACATGGATGGTTACTGGGCCTACACCGATGTCGGTTACACGTGGATTTCCTACGAGGATTTCGGTTGGGCCACTTATCACTACGGTCGCTGGGCCAAACTCGCCGATTACGGCTGGGTTTGGTTCCCCGGAACCGATTTGGAATGGGGGCCAGCCTGGGTTTCCTGGCGTTACGGCACCGGCGTAGTCGGTTGGGCGCCTATTCCTCCGCGCGGCCCGGGGATCGTCTTTGAAGGCCAACCGATTGGCGTCGACGTCGATCTCGTCTTTGATATCGGACCGGCCTATTACAATTTTGTCGACGTCCGCTACATCGGCGAACCGGTCCTGCGCGAGCGCATTTTTGCTCCCACGCAAAACGTCACTTTCGTGAACCAGACGGTGAACGTGACCAACATCACGGTAAACAACAACGTGGTCTACAATTACGGTCCCGATTACAACGCGCTCAGCGCGCAATCGAGCCGGCCGATCCAGCGCCTCACGCTCGAGCGGCAGGCGAATGTCGATCCGACGGCGGCCGTGAAATCGGGTGCGATCACTAAAGTGCAAGGCGACAGGCTCGTGGTTGCCGCGCCGTCGAAAATTCAAAAGCCGACCGCAGCTCTCCCGCCGCCGGCTGTGAAAACAAAGGTCGCGCAGCCAAAGGTTGAAAAAGGCTGGACGGGCGTAGCCAACGCGGCCGAGATCAAGCAGAAAATCAAAACCGAAGATCACAAGAAAATCCCGCCGGCACCCGCGGCCGGTGCGGCTGCTGCCGGGCGAGCAGCACCAGCAGCGGCCGCTACTAGTCCGCTCGCTTCTCCGTCGCGAGCTGCGGCTTCCCCCGCTGGAGCTGCTGCTGCACCAGCGGCGACCGCTGCTGCTTCCCCATTTGAACGAGGCAAAGCGCGAGGTCGCCGTGGTCAACCGGCTCAGCCAGCTCAACCCGCCGGTACTGCTGCGCCCGCTTTCTCGCCAGCCGCAGGTGCGCCGCCCACTGAATCTCCGGCGGGCAAACATCGCGCACCCGGTGAACGCCCGGGCGAACATTTGCGCGCCACGCCGCCCATTGGCGGTCCGGCCGAAACACCGCCCGGAGCACCAAGTCCGCATGGGAAAGCTCGTGGCGTCGAGCGCGGAATGCCCACTCAACCTCCGGGACGACCCGGCGGCGCGCCGAGCCAGTCGCCGCCCGGCAGGTATCACGGCCCGCCAGCGACGAGCCCGACTCCATTTTCAGGCGCCGGTCCCGCTGCCGGTGCGGAACGACGCACAGGTGGACCTGGTGGACAGCCAGCGACAAGTCCGAGCGGGTACTCGGGCGCCGGTGCGGAACGACATATGGGTGGACCAGCTGGCGGGCCCGGTCGTGGACAGCCGCCACCGCCCGAAGGCGCAACTCACAGACCAGCAGGCGGCGCTGCGGCCACATCGCCGACGCCTGCTGAGCATGGTCACGGCAAACCCGAAGGTGGAAAGAAAAAACCGGAAGGCTCTCCCTCGCCTGCTCCGTATTAATCAGCAGCCATTCACGAGCGGCCCCGGTGAACCGCCGGGGCCGTTTTTGCGTACAACGAGTTCACGCGCTGTAGCTGTAGGGGAAGCCGTTGGCTTCCCTGCCGAGACGACAACGTCGCCTCCTACAGCAGCTCGGAAATTTGCACTGCGTTGAGCGCTGCGCCCTTGAGCAATTGATCGCCGCAAACCCAAAAGCTAAGCCCGTTTTCCAACGCGCAATCCAGCCGCACACGACCGACTTCGCAATTATCTCTTCCGGCTACGTTCAGCGGCATGGGGTAACGGTTGTTTTGCGGCTCATCCACGAGTTCCAAGCCGGGCGCCTTGGCCAGCACCTCGCGCGCGTGCTCGACGGATACCGATTTTTCGAACTCAGCGTTGATCGCGACCGAGTGCGCGCGGTAGACCGGCACGCGCACGCAAGTGACCGAAGCGCGAAACGTCGGCAGATGCATGATCTTACGCCCTTCGTTTTGCATCTTCATTTCTTCTTTCGTGTAACCGTTCTCCAGAAAAACATCGACATGCGGCAGCACATTAAATGCGATCGGGTGCGGATACACTGCAGCCGCTTCGTTGTGCGAAGCGGGCGCGTCGGCCACAGGGCTACAGAATGCTTCGACTTGCCGCGTTAGCTCGTCGATTGCGCGCTGGCCGCTGCCTGAAACGGCTTGGTAACTCGCCGCCAAAACGCGGCGCACTCCGAACACTCGGTGCAACGGATAAATCGCCATCAGTGCAATCGCCGTTGTGCAGTTGGGATTAGCGATTACACCGCGGTGTTGGCGAGCGTCTTCGCCGTTGATCTCAGGTATGACGAGTGGCACATCCGCGTTCATCCGAAACACTGAGGAATTGTCGATCACAACCGCGCCGCTCTCGCGCGCGACCGGCACCCAGCTGCGCGAGAGTTCGCCGCCGGCGCTGAAAAATACGATATCGATCTTATCGAACGAGCGGTCAGTGAGTTGTTCGACGGCAACGGACTCGCCGCGGAATGAAATCCATTTACCAGCCGAACGCGCCGAACTGATCGGCCGCAGCTTTTTCACCGAAAAATTTCGTCGCTCTAGGACGCGCAACAGCTCGGCCCCGACCGCGCCAGTCGCGCCGACAATCGCGACATGATATTCTTTCATCGGCAGGCGATTCTACCGCCGCGCTCCTGTCATGCAAACAGCGCAACCTAAGATTGAAATCTTCGTTCGCCGACAGCGGTTAGTTCTCAAGCGCGGCCGCAAAACAGTGCGAACATATCCGATTTCGACTTCGCGTTTCGGTACGGGTTGCGTTAAAGGCAGCTTCAAAACACCTCTCGGCCGATTTCGGATCGTGGAAAAAATTGGCCACGGCGCGCCGCCAGGCACGATTTTCAAAGCGCGCGTACCGCTCAAGCCGGGTGACCCGCTGCCGAACACCGAGGACCTGATCACGTCGCGCATTCTTTGGCTCGACGGCTTGGAGCCGCAGAACGCCAACACGCGCGAGCGTTACATCTACATTCACGGCACCAAACACGAAGAGCACATCGGCACGCCGGACAGCCACGGCTGCATCCGGATGCGCAGCACGGACGTGATCCAGTTATTCGAGCTCGTCGAGGAAGGGACGCCGGTGTTCATCCGTGCATAAAGTGCTCTTTTGACACATCCTAGCCGCGATTCGCGCGCGTTGTAAAAGCGTGAGAAAA
>QHPZ01000197.1 GCA_003219225.1 Verrucomicrobiota bacterium
GCGAAAAAAATCGATGAGCAAAACGCGAAGATCGACGTCCTCTCGCAGCAAATCCTCAAACTGCAGCAGGAACTTGCCGACAAACGGCCCGGCATCATCATTGGCGAGAACCAACCGGCCGCCACCGCAACTGCGGCCGCCGATTCTACCGCGCACGCCGGCGGCCCCAGCCACACCGTCGCGCGCGGCGAAACGCTCACTTCCATCGCCAAAATGTACAAGGTGACCGTGGACGAATTGCAGCGGGCCAATCACATCGATAACCCGCTGAAGCTGCAGGCCGGACAAACCATTAATATCCCAACGTCGGCCACGCCGACGGCGACGCCGGCCGAATAAGAAGTCGCAAGATCGACAATTGCTCGGCGCGACCACAGCTCATGGGGCGGACGCGCTGCGGAGTCGACGAATCCTATTGCGGACCTAACGAAGAAATTTCCTCTTCAATTTTCGTCGGCTCGACCGAGTCTCGTCCTAGCAAACTCAGTTCTGGCTCGGGCACGCGCGGCGACGTTTCCAGCAAACTTTGCTCGCAGAGTCGCGCATATTTTCCGCCGCGCGCGATCAACTCATCGTGCGTGCCGCGCTCGATGATCCGCCCGTGGTCGAGGACGAGAATCTGATCGGCGCGCACGATCGTCGAAAGCCGGTGAGCAATCACCATTGACGTGCGATTAGCCATCAAATGTTCGAGCGCTTCCTGAATCAGCCGCTCGGTCGCGGTGTCCACGCTCGCGGTCGCTTCGTCGAGAATCAAAATCGGCGGATCCTTCAACAGCGCACGCGCGATCGATAAGCGCTGCTTTTCGCCCACGCTTAGCTTGACGCCCCGCTCGCCTACGATGCTCTCAAGTTTGTCCGGCAGGCGCTCGATAAATTCTCTCGCGTTGGCCGCTCCCACCGCCCGCCACAGCTCCGCATCGCTCGCGGTTGGTTTTCCCATCAGCAAATTTTCTCGAATCGATCCATTGAAGAGGAAACTTTCCTGCGTCACCAAGCCGATGTTTTCGCGCAACGCGCACACGCTGTACTCGCGGATTGGTTTGCCATCTGCGTAAATTTCGCCCTCGCCTTCGCTCAGCTCGTAAAAACGCGGAAGCAAACTCGCGAGCGTCGATTTGCCCGCGCCGGTCGCACCGACCAGCGCAATCGTCTCGCCCGGTCGCGCATGCAGCGAAATATTTCTGAGGGCAGGCAAACCCTCGGCATAACTGAAACTGACATTTTCGTAACGGATGTCGCCGATAACGCGCGCACTGTAGCCCGGGTCGATGACCGCAGTGCCGGGGTCAGCGACCCCGGCTACAGAAACCGGCCTGCACGAGTTGATTGAGCTGATGCAAACGGCTGATCGGGTCGTAGAGAAAGGCCGTCAACATGAGAAAGGCGACCAGATCGCCCAGCTGCATCGCGCCGCTGAGCACGGCGTGACTGCCGAACGCTAGCACAATCACCGCACCGATCGCTTCAAACAGCGACATCGACGGGCTGTAGATCGCCCACACTCGCATCACCACGAGCGTCGCGTGCCGCAATTGATCGCTCACGCAGTTGAAGCGCGCGTGTTGCTCCTACTCGCGCACGAAACTTTTGATCTGGCGAATCCCGGCGAGATTATCGTGCAAGAGCGCGTTCATGCTCGATGCCGCGGTCCGCTGTAGGCGATATCGGCGATGCGCGGTTAACGTGTAGGCAAGCGCGCCGGCGATGAGCAACGGAAAAGGGACGAGCGCGAGCAGCGCCAGTTTCGCGTTTACGTAAAACATCACGCCGACAACGATCAGTACCTGCAGGATCGCGACACTCCCCTGCTCGATGCCATCGATCAGCACGCGCTCGACCGAGTTCACGTCCTCGATCACGCGCGTCATCAAATCGCCGGTGGCGCGATTATCGAACCAGCGCAACGGCAGCAGTTGAATGTGCGAGTAGAGATCGCTCCGCAGATCGAAGATGACGCGCTGCTCGAAGGTGTTGTTCAAAATGATCCGCAGCGCATTGAATCCGTGCTGGACGACGAACGCCCCGAGCGCCAACAGGACGAGTGGCAGCAGTTTCTCGGGATGATGCGCCCGCACCACGTCGTCGATGATCCATTTCGTTACACCTGGAAAAACGATCACCATCATCGTGCTCATGATCGCGCAGCCCAGCGTGGCCGCCGCCATCCATGGGTAACGCTTTAGATAAGCAAAGACGCGCCAGACTGTGTGCATTCCTGATTCACGATTCAACGCATCGTCTCCGCTTGCCAGTTGGTGCGCGTGAAACCCCCGCATTTCCTAATCTACACGCGGTCGCCGGAATGTTTATGTCGATCTTTGAAGGTGAGCTCGGCGATGCCGGATTTATCGAGCTCGCCCAAACCTTCGCCGATCATCCGGTCGTATTGTTCCTTGGTCGCGCGGGCGAGCGGCAGGTCAAGCCCGAGATTGCGCGCCAGCTCGAGCGCGATGCCGCTGTCCTTGGCCGCGTGCGCAGCGGAAAAGAAACAACTATGCTCGCGATTTTGCATGTCTTCACCGTCGGTCTCGAGCACCCGCGAGTTCGCGCCGGTCTGGCAAAAAACTTCGCGCAACATCGTGAGATCGAGCCCGAGCGCGGCGCCGAGCGCGAGGCCCTCGGCCAGTCCGGCGGTGTTGATGTTCATCACCATGTTGACGAGCGCTTTCACTTTCGCCGCTTCACCGGCCTTGCCGACAAACCGGATTTGCGCGGCCAGCTCTTTCAAGATCGGTTCGATTTTACGGAACGTTTTTTCATCTCCGCCGCAAATCAAATACAGCTTTCCCTCCCGCGCTTCAGTGATGCTCGAGGCCATGCATGCTTCGAGCGACTCCGCACCGGCTTGTCTCGCGAAGTTCTCAACATCGACATGCACCTGCGGCGAAATCGTCGCGCAATTGACGAACAATTTGCCGCGCGCGTTGACGAGCAAATTGTCACCCGCGCCGGAAAAAATCTGACGCATCGCGTTGTCGTCGGTCACGATCGTGAAAATCATGTCCGACTCCGCCGTCACTTCCGATAAATCCTGCGCCGCCGCGCAACCAAGCTCCGCCGCCAGATCAGTCGCTGCTTTTCGCTTCGTATCGTACACGGCTGTGACGCAGCGTCCGCAATCTTTCAGCCGGCGGGCCATGTTCGCGCCCATTCGACCTACGCCAACGAAACCGATATTCATGGGAAGGAAATGACGAATGATGAATGACGAAGCACGAAGGAATGACGAAATCCGAACGACGAAATAAGCAGCCGCGATCTGTTTTGGATTTCGAGCTTCGTCATTCTTTCGTCATTCGTCATTCGTGCTTCGATATTCATTCGTCGCCTGTCATCAAACTTTGTTGGCGAAAAACGGATTGTGTTTCTTCTCTTCGCCCACGCTCGTGATGGGGCCGTGCCCGGGACAAATAATCGTTTCGTCGAGCAGCGTGAGAATTTTTCCCAGGTTATTCTGCACGGCGTCTGGGTATGAAACGTTGCCGCCGCCCATCGAGCCGGCGAAAAGCGAATCGCCCACGATGGCCACCGGCCGCGCCAGACCGGTCGCGACGAACGTCATGCCGCCTGGTGAATGTCCCCAAGTCAACCGCGCTTCGATGTGGATCTTGCCAACGCGAAATTGTTTGTCCTCCTCGATCAGCTCCGCGCCGGGAACCGATTCGCGCGCCGGCGCGTAAGCGTGCGCGCCGGTTTTTTCGCGGAGCCGCGGCAGATCGGCCACGTGATCGGAATGCGCGTGGGTGAGCAGGATCAGTTTAATACTGAGATTTTCCCGCGTCGCTCGCCGCAACATCTCGGCGCAATCCGCACCGGTGTCGAATGCCGCCGCGTGTTTGCTTTCCGGATCCCAAAGCAAATACGCGTTCACCATCATCCCGCTGTAATCGCTGGTGAACTGGGCGAGCCCATCGAAATTTTCGAGTTTGTCCGGCTTCCACTTGTCCATTGCAAGATCGACAAGTGCGTCGGCGTCGAGATTTAGCACCGGTGCGACGGCGCGGAGCGCCGTCTCCTCAGACCTGCCGGCGCGCAGTTCTCGCATCTGTTCGCTCGTCAGTCCCGCTCTTTTCGCCAGCTCGCTCTCGGCAATCCGCAATCCGCGCTGCGCTTTCCCGATGATGTCGCCGACGTTGTCCTCCAGTGGAATAGCCATTGGTCAGAAATCTGTGGCCGGAATGAGCGATCCTTCGGTTGAAAGATCGACAATCGAATGATACGCGATTTCGGCGGCGCGCCGACTGACCTCCTCGGGCGAAAAAACTTGGCCGGTCTCTTTTTCGATTGAAGTCATCGTCACGTTGGCGATCCCGCAGGGAACGATACGATCGAAGGGCGAGAGATCGCCGCACACATTCAAGGCAAAGCCGTGCATCGTGATCCACTGCCGCACGCCCACTCCGATTGAGGCGATTTTGCGGCCTGCCCCGATTTTTTCGGGGTTGTCAATCCACACCCCGGTAAGACCGCTGCGCGTTTTGGCGCGCACTTCGAAAATGGCGAGCGTCTTGATCAAAACATTTTCCAGCCAGCGCAAATACCGGTGCAGGTCCTGACCGCACCGGCGAAGATCGACAATCGGATAGCCCATCAACTGCCCCGGCCCGTGATACGTCGCCTGTCCGCCACGATTGATCGTGAACAGCGGATACGGCAACGCCGAAGCATCAACCAGACTCGATTGGTCAGGCGTTTTCCCGATCGTGTAAACCGGTTCGTGCTCGAGCAGAAGCAATTCGTCAGGCGCGCCGCGGTTCTCTCGTTTTTTCGCCACGATCTCCTCCTGGAGCACAAGCGCATCGGCGAAATTCACGCGGCCGAGCCAGCGCCATTGCAGCGGCGGTCTCATATGAACTTCGCGACTGCGATGCCGCGCGCCGCGCTCTCCTGCGCGCGCACATGCGTGAGCCCGATCGCGAGCGCGTCAGCCGCGTCGGAATCCGGAGTTTCCGTTAACCCAGGCAGCGCGCGCACCATGAATGCGACCTGATTTTTGCCCGCACCGCCGCGACCGACGGTTGCCTGTTTGATTCGCGTCGGCGGGTATTCAAAAATCGGCAGCCCGTTTTCCGCCGCCGCCAGAATCGCAGCGCCGCGCGCGGCGCCGAGTAAAATGGCGGTCTTGTAGCTCTGCACGTAAATGACCGATTCGAGCGCGCAGCAATCGGGTTGATGTTTCCGGATCAAATCCGCCAGCTGCTCGCGAATCGCGACCAGACAAGCTGAGGATGGCAGCGCACTGCGGTTGTGAATGCTGCCAAAA
>QHPZ01000198.1 GCA_003219225.1 Verrucomicrobiota bacterium
TCAGCGGGACGATCGACCCGATCCGCGACATCGAAATCATTAACACCGAACTGGCGCTGGCCGATCTGGCGTCGCTCCAGAAACGGCGCGAGCGCTTGCAGAAGCAACTTCATGCCGGCGAGAAAACCGCAAGAGTCGAGAATGCGATTATCGAAAGATTGTTGCCGCATCTCGACGCCGGCAAACCCGCGGTCACGGCCAAACTGACGCCGGAAGAACAAACGATCGCGCGCGGATTTTTTCTCCTCACATCGAAGCCGACAATTTTCGCGTGCAACGTTGCCGAGACCGAGTTGGCGTCCGTAGCCGCGGTCGCTGACCACGGCAGCGAGCGCCAGGATCGAAGCGGAACTGGTCGATCTGAGCGAGGATGAAGCACTCGAATATCTACGGGGCCTGGGCGTGGAGGACAGCGGAGTGCACGCGCTCATCCGCGCGGTTTATCATTTGCTCGGGCTGCGCACATTTTTCACCACCGGCGAAAAGGAAACGCGCGCCTGGACAATTCACGCCGGCGAGAAAGCAGCCAGTGCCGCCGGTGCAATCCATTCCGATTTCGAGCGCGGCTTTATCGCCGCGGAAACCGTGCACGCCGACGACCTGATCGCGGCGGGCTCGTTCGCGAAAGCGCGCGAAGTCGGCAAAGTTCGGCTCGAGGGAAAGGAGTACGAGGTGCGCGACGGCGACGTGATTCTGTTTCGCTTCAATGTGTGACCGGGCAACCGTTAAAAAAAGTTACATTGTTACAAGGTTACAAAGGCAACACTTCCTCACGTTGTAACTTTTGTAACTCTTTTAACCTTGCTCTACGCCGCGTCGTAGACGATCCGCCCGCAGTTTTCGCAGCTCACGATTTCTTTCCCCGTTTTCGCGCGCATGGCGGTGGCGATAGTCACTTTCATGTGGCAACCAGTGCAGACCTCGTGTTCGAGTGGAACGATCACGGCGTCGCCTTTGCTTGCGAAAAGACGATCGAAGAGTCCGAGCAAATCTTCATCGATTTGCTTGACGAGCGCCGCTCGTTCGTTGGTGAGCTCGGCGAGCCGCGTCTCCAGCGTCTTTGATTTTTCCTCGAGATCGGCCATTTGGCGTGAAATCGATTCTTTGGTCGCGGCGGTCTTTTTCTCTTCGGTCCCGAGCTCCTCTTTCAGTTTGTCGGCCTCGACCATGAGCTCGAGTTCCGCGTCCTCCAGTTTGCGAATTTCGTCCTCATAGCGCGTGATCTCGTGGCCGAGCGCCTGGAATTCATCATTCTTGCGCGTCTGATATTGCTGGGTGCGCAGTCGCGCGATGGTGTCGGTGCGCGTGCCCACATCCAGCTCGAGTTTTTTGCGATCGATTTCGGTCTGGCGTGCTTTGTGTTTGAGCGCTTCCAGCCCGGCCACGCTCGCCGCCAGCTGTTCCTCGAGATGTTTCCGGTGCAGCGGCAGCGTTTTTATTTCGTTCTCGATCTGGCTAATCTTTTGTTGTCGATCTTGCAGGACAAGCAATTGCTCGAGGTCCGCGTGCACGTGGGCGGAAGGTATGGGCGCGGGAAAGCGCCGTCAATCGCCTGCCCGTGCTATTGTTTAAGCGCGTCGATCACGCGCAGTGCCTCCTCCGGTCGCGCCCGTACCGCGATGTTGCCGGTCAGGTTTACCCATTGCACGATGCCGCCGCTGTCGATGTAAAACTCGGCCGGGCGCGCGATGTCCGTGTGTCGCGGCCCCGCCCCGGGATGGAGCAGATCGTAGCGCCGAATCACCTCCGCGTTTTCGTCGGAGAGAAATCGGTAGTTGAAGCCCATTTTGTGGCAGTGTCCTCTATTGATCGCCGGTGAATCAACGCTGATCGCCACGAGATGCACGCCGCGCGTCCGGAAATCCCACAGCCGTTTCTGGAAACTCCGCAACTCGGAGTTACAAAGCGGTCACCAGTGTCCGCGATAGAAAATCA
This sequence comes from Verrucomicrobiota bacterium, assembly GCA_003219225.1. GTDB lineage: Bacteria > Verrucomicrobiota > Verrucomicrobiia > Chthoniobacterales > UBA10450 > AV17. Next base: position 1,936 of record QHPZ01000198.1, read on the forward strand.
AGATCGCGCCGTTTGGCGAAAGCAGATCGGCCAGGGCGACGCGTTTGCCGTTTTGATCCGGCAGGGTAAAAGCCGGCGCGTTCTCGCCCACCCGCGGGGCCTGCGCGGAAAGCGGCACCTGCCGGTGCACGTAAAAAATTTCGTGGGCGAAAAAGCCAAACGCGAGCAGCGCGAGGACGGCAAAGATCGAGCCGAAGATTTTGCCGTGATAAAGTTGCGGCCGTCCAAAAGCGCGGACGAGCCCCGCGCCGAGTAAAATTCCGCCGACCGCAAAGAGCAACAGGTTCGCCCACGGGAAATCGCGCGTGAGCGGATATTGCGCGAAGAGCGGGTAGCTGAACAAGCCGGCGATCGCGACAGCGAAGCCGATCCAGAGCGGCCAATTCCATTTCTGATTCATGTCGATCTTGTCCGCCATTAGGACGGACTCGTCCCGTGGCGAGCCGACGCCATTCGCAAGATCCACCGATAAAGCACAAACCCGATGATCGCGAATGCGAGACCGCCAATGATGATTCCGGCTGTTTCATACGCCGGCCCAACCACGGAGAGCGGCGCATCCTTCCCGGAGAATACCACGATTGCCGATATGACGACGCCGATAATGCCCTCGCCAACGATCAAGCCTGACGCGAGCAACACCCCAAGCTGCTTTGTTGCCTCCGGTTTTGGCGTGCGATCGGCGCGTCTGTCGAAAAACCACCCGACGATCGCGCCGACCACAATCATCAGTGTGCTTTGGGTGGGCAGATAAATTCCCAAACCGACCGCCAACGGCGGAACATGCATGTGTTTCGTCGTGCGACGGAGGATCTCGTCGAGCAGAATAATTCCAACGCCGATCATGCCGCCGATTCGAATCAGGCTCCAATCGATGTCGCCAGAGATCACGCCTTTGCCGAGCGAAGAGATCAGGCCCGCCTGCGGCGCCGGCAATGGATGTGGACGAAGTTCAGCGCCCGGTGCGCCGACAAAACCGTAGGCCTGATTGACCAAATCGAGCACTGGCGGAATCACAAACGCGCCCGCGATCACACCAATGATCAAAGCAACCTGTTGCTTCCACGGTGTCGCATCGACGAGCTGTCCGGTCTTGAGATCCTGGAGGTTGTTGTTCGCAATCGCCGCCACATTGAAGACCACAGCCGTTGTGAACAGCGCGAACGCAATCAGCGCTTTGCCCGCATCCGGACCGACGTACGGTTTTACGCCTAACACCAGAAGCAACGCGGCGCCGATCACGACTAAAATTCCGATGCCGGAGAGCGGACTGTTCGAGGAACCAATCAGCCCGGCCATGTAACCGCACACCGCAGAAACGAAAAAGCTCATCAACACGATGTAAGTCACGCCGCCGATGATGAGCGTCGGCAAATGCGCGCCGAGACCGCTTGAGGTCCCGAAATAGCCGAGCAACCAGCCGATCGGCAGCATGCAGACCAACGTCACGACGCCGACAATGCCGATCGGGATGTCGCGTTCAGTAATTGGCAGCGTGTCGGCCTTGCCGGCTTTACGCGCGCGCGATGCAGCCATCGCGCTGGTGAGGCCGCGCGCGACTGGCTTTACCAACTTGAGCAATGTCCAAATCGCGGAAACGCCGATCGCGCCCGCGCCGACAAAACGGACTTTCGTGCTCCATGTTTTTTGAGCGATCGCGGCCGCAGCTGTGGTGAGATCCCCAGCCATCGCCGAAAAATGCGGAACGCCCCAGCCCCAGCCGATGAATGCGCCGATCAGCATCGCGATACCAACCGAAAGACCGACCAAATG
>QHPZ01000199.1:0-200 GCA_003219225.1 Verrucomicrobiota bacterium
CGGCGTTTATTTTATCGTTTCAGTTTTGTTTTGGTTCCTCGGGCTCTTGCCTGATCTGGCGACGGTGCGCGATCGCGCGCGCAAACTCTGGCAAAAAAAATTCTACGGCGTCCTCGCGTTTGGCTGGCGCAACTCCGCTGCGCATTGGCAGCATCAGCAAACCTCTTATCTACTCCTCGCCGGTCTTGCCACGCCGCTCG
>QHPZ01000199.1:311-7651 GCA_003219225.1 Verrucomicrobiota bacterium
GCAAAGTTTACCGGCTCGAGAGCCTGATCACACTGCGGCACTTCAACAACCTGGCGAACGTGATGCTCGCCGCCGGGCTGATCGTTGCTTACGGCTATTTGATCGAAACGTTCATGGCCTTCTACAGCCGCGATACGTTTGTCGAGTACGCGCTCGCGAATCGCGCGTTTGGGCCATACGGCTGGATTTTTTGGGCGCTGATGTTTTTCAATGTCCTCGTCCCGCAAGCGCTCTGGTCGGCGCGCATCCGGCAAACGCCGCTCGCGCTGTTTGTCGTCGCGCTCGCGGTCGATCTCGGGATGTGGCTCGAACGCTTCGTCATCATCGTGCCGAATTTGCATCGCGATTTCCTGCCGTCGGCGTGGCGGATGTTTTTCCCGACGGTCTGGGATTGGGCCACGCTCGTCGGCAGCATCGGTTTGTTCCTCACGATGCTTTTCCTCTTCATCCGTTTTCTTCCCATGATCTCGATCTCGGAGTCGCGCGAATTGGTCGCCGAACCGCAAAAGGCGACCACCGCATGAAGACGCAAAAATCTTTGCCGGTAGGGATCCCGCAGCTGCGGGAGGCCGTGCGATTGCCGCAATCCATCGGCGGCAATTCGTTGCGGCGCGCCCGGCGGTCGCGCCCTACCAGCGGACCTCCCAACGCGATCGGCACATGAGCGCGCAGAATATTTTCGGATTGGCGGCGGAATTCGAAACGCACGCCGATCTTGTTCGGGCAGCGGAAGCGGCCTACGCGCGCGGCTACCGCAAAATGGATGGCTTCGCTCCGTTCCCAATTGAAGGATTGGCGCAGGCGCTCGGGAAACGTCGCAGCCTCGTTCCGCTTCTGGTTCTGCTCGGCGGAATCATCGGCGCAACCGCCGGCTATTACATGCAGTGGTACGCGAACCTGGTCGATTACCCGATGAATATCGGCGGCCGGCCACTGCACAGTTGGCCGGCATTTATTCCGATCACGTTCGAGCTCTCGGTGCTCTGCGCAGGGCTGGGCGCATTCTTCGGCGCGATGTTCTTCAGCGGTTTGCCACGGCTTTATCATCCGATGTTCCATCTCTCGGAGTTCGAGCGCGCGTCGCAGGACCGCTTTTTCCTCTGCATCGAAGCGCGCGACGCGATGTTCGATCGCCAGATGACGCGCGAGTTTTTTGAGAGCCTGAGGCCGGTCAACGTGATGGAGGTCCCCAAATGAAGCCGCCCACTGCTCGAGATAGTAGGGCGCGACCGCTGGGCGCGCCACCGTATCCAAAACGTAAGAAACTCCCTCATGACCGACCGCTTTGGCTCCGCCCGGAAGAAGAAATCTTCTTCGTCACAATTTGCTGTCAGGAGCGCGTCCGAAACCAATTATGCAAAGGGCAGGTTGCTTGTGAGATCTTTGACTCGGTCGAATTCCGCAATCGAAACCAAATTTGGTACGCGCATCTGGTCGTGTTAATGCCGGACCATCTGCATGCGCTGATCTCGTTTCCGTACGAGCAGCCAATGAGACAGATCATTGCTGATTGGAAACGTTTCTTGGCGACTAAACTTGGAATCAATTGGCAGCGCGATTTTTTCGATCACCGCCTCCGCCGTGAAGAGAGCTTCACCGAAAAAGCTGATTACATTCGGGCCAATCCAGTTCGCGCCGGATTAATCGGTCCGTCGGAAGAGTGGCGTTATTTTTGGCAAGCTAAGGTTGAGATTGACAATGCGACATCTGGGAAAATGCCACGCGATTGCGGCGCGCCCGGCGGTCGCGCCCTACCCATGCTGCTCGCCGCAATCATCACACTCAGCACCGCCTGTCGCCCCGACATGGCGAACCAGCCGCGAGCCAAGCCACTCTCGGAGAGCGATTTTTTTGCGGACGGAACAAATGCGCGTCCGCTGCCAGCGCATGTCGTCGCGCGCCGCGATGTGCAGGAGGAGGAAACGCTTCATTCTGGGCTAATAAACGCTGCTTATGCGACAGAGCTGCCGGTGCAGGTGACGTCCGAACTGCTCGCGCGCGGCCATGAACGGCATGAAATTTTTTGCGCTGAGTGCCACGGCCAGCGCGGCAACGGTGATGGGCAGGTCGTGCAACGCGGCTTCCCGCAGCCACCACCATATCAACTCGACCGGCTCCGCCACGCGCCGGTTGGCTATTTGTTCGATGTGATGAGCAACGGCCACGGCACGATGGCCGGCTACGCGGCGCAAATCGAAGTCGCGGATCGCTGGGCGATCGTCGCTTACATCCGCGGCTTGCAAGCCAACCAACCGTCACCATCGCCGAGACCATGACGTCTATCCTGCACGCACGCACGGCTGCCTTGCGATTCGCAATCCTCGGAGCGATCGCGTGTCTGATTGGATGGCGTGTCGACCCGCGCGAATTCTTTCTGTCGTATTTGTTCGCGTTTCTCGTCTGGCTGGGCATTGCGCTGGGTTCCGCGGCGTGGTTGATGATTCATCACCTGACCGGCGGAACCTGGGGCTACCCCGCGCGCCGATTCTTTGAAGCCGCCGTTTCGACGCTGCCGACGCTCGCTGCCCTTTTCCTGCCGATACTGTTTGGCTTTTCCCTGATCTATCCTTGGACAAATCCACACTTAGTTTCGGCGAACGAATTGCTCCGACACAAACAGCCTTACCTGAACGGGTCGGCTTGCATCGTTCGCGCGATCGTTCTGTTCGCAATTTGGATTACAGGTGCGCGGCTGCTCAGGAAATGGTCGGCCGATCAGGACGCGACGCGTTCGGTCGAGCCGACGAAAAAGCTGCGCAGTCTCAGCGGACCCGGCCTGGTCATCTATCCGGTGACCGTGACGTTCGCGTGCGTCGATTGGGTGATGTCGATGGAAACCGACTGGTATTCCACCGTTTTCCCGATGCTGGTTTGCGTTGGGCAAATGCTCAGTGCGCTCGCGTTTATCATTTTGTTTTTAGGTTGGCAGGCCCGGCGTAGCGAGCTCGCGCAAATTCTGAACGCCGAAGGTTTTCATCATCTCGGCAACCTGCTGCTCACGTTTACGATGCTGTGGGCGTATCTCGCCTACTGCCAGCTCATCGTCATTTGGTCGGGCGATCTGCCGCACGAGATCGGTTGGTATTTGCATCGGATCGCCGGCGCTTGGCGCTGGATCGCGGTCGGATTGCTCGGGTTTCATTTTCTTGCCCCGTTTTGTTTCCTGCTTTTCCGGCCGATCAAAAGCAATCCGCAGTTTCTTGTCGCCATCGCCGCAATCATTTTCCTCGCCCACATTGTCGAGCTTTGGTGGATGCTCGCGCCGTCTATCTATCAAAACGGCTTTCACGTTTCATGGATCGTCTTGAAATCGCTCGAAGCGAAGCCGCTCCTCCCGCTGAACGACCCGCGCTTCGCCGTGGCCGTGCCGCCGTGAGACTTGACCGCTTTAAGCGGTCAAGTTTGCGTGGGCGCGGGAGGTAAATGCTGGCCGAAGATGTCGCGCAAGGCGGCGCGGGCGGCGTGATAGCCGCACATGCCGTGGACGCCGCCGCCGGGTGGAGTTGACGAAGAGCACAGGTAAACGCCGCGCAGCGGTGTGCGATACGGGGTGGGACTGAACACTGGTCGCGCCAGCAACTGCCACAGATTCGCAGCGCCGCCGTTGATGTCGCCGCCAGCGAGATTGGCGTTTGAATTTTCGAGCTCAACTGCGCTTTTGTGGTGCCGCGCCAAAATGCAATCGCGGAACCCGGGCGCGAAGCGCTCGATCTGCGCCTCGATTCGTTCGGAGATGTCGATCTTGCAATTGAAAGGAACGTGCGCGTAGGCCCAGAGCGTATGCTGCCCGCGCGGCGCGCGTGTTTCGTCAAAGAGACTTTGCTGCGCCATGAGCACGAACGGACGCTCGGGAAGTTTTCCGTTGGCCGCGTCGCGCTCGGCCGCAGCGGTCTCGGCAAGTCTGCACGCTTCGGCTTTCCACGGAATTGGCGCGCTCAGCGCGTAATCGATTTTAAAAACGCCGGGCGCGTGTCGAAAATTTTCCAGGCGCCGTCGATAACGAACCGGCAATCGCTCGGCCGCGATTCGCGCGAGCTGCCAGGCTGAAACGTCAAAGAGAACGGCGCGCGATTTCGGCAGTTGATCGAGCTTGTTGATCGTGCGGTTGAGCTCGATGCGACCACCGAGCTCGCGCAGGTAAGCCGCAAGCGCATCTGAAATTTTTTGCGAGCCGCCGCGCGGACTCGGCCAACCGACGACGTGTCCGGCCGCTCCGAGCACGAGCGCGAACGCCGCTGACACCGGCGCTTCCAGCGGAAGAAAGGAATGCGCAGCGATTCCGCCAAACAAGGCGCGCGCCGGCTCGTTGCGGAAGATTATTTTTGCCATCAAAGTGGCGGGACAAACTGCGGGCAAGCCGAACTGCGCGAGGACAAAAGGGTGCCGCGGCCAGTGGAGCATCGGCTGCAGAAAGTCGACCGCGAGTTTGTCCCAGTCGCGCGCGAACGGTTGCATGAGGCGCCGGTAAGCGCGCCCATCGCGGCCTAACAAGTCAGCGGTAAGATCGACCGCGCGATGGAGAGACGCCGCCGTGCCATCGTCGAGCGGATGGGCAAGCTGAATTTGCGGTTGAATCCATTGTAAGCCGAATCGCTCGAGCGGCAGCGATTTGAAAAACGGCGAGCCGGCGGCAAGTGGATGGACCGCCGAACCAATGTCGTGCACGAAACCCGGCAGCGTCAGCTCGGCCGAGCGCGCGCCGCCGCCGATGGTCGCGTTCGCTTCCAGCACCAGGACCGACAATCCCGTCCGCGCCAGGGTGGTCGCGGCGGCCAGACCGTTTGGCCCGGAGCCCACCACGACCGCATCGTATTCATCCATTGCTCAGCTTTTGAGAATGCAAACCGATGGCGCTCAGCCGCGCGAACTATTTTTGCAGTGACGATCGGGCGAAGAATTTGGGCGATTCCCGAAGGCTACATCCCGGGCCAGAGCCACGGACCGGGGCCGGAAATGACGAGCCACGAGGCGTGCTGCATCCTCAACGCGTCGGTGAAGAACGCGCACGTCGCGATCACAATTTTTTTCGAAGATCGCGACCCGGTCGGGCCGTACCGATTCGAAATCGGCCCGCGACGCACAAGTCATTTGCGGTTCAACAATTTTGACGATCCCGAAAAAATTCCGCGGGACACACCCTACTCGAGCGTGATCGAATCGGATGTGCCGATTGTCGTGCAACACACGCGCCTGGATTTGCGGCAGGCCGACAACACGCTGCTTACGACGATCGCGTTTCCGTGCGACTAACGAGAGATCGACTATGAATGAGACGGCGAGCGATTTTTTGATCAAACGGATCACCGAATGGGGATTGAAGCGCATCTACGGCTACCCTGGTGACGGGATCAATGGGATCATCGGCGCGATTGATCGCGCCGGCGACGCGGTCGACTACGTTCAGGTGCGCCACGAAGAGATGGCGGCGTTCATGGCCTGCGCGCACGCCAAGTTCACCGGCGAAGTCGGAATTTGTCTCGCCACCTCCGGGCCGGGTGCGATCCATCTGCTCAATGGCCTTTACGATGCGAAGATGGACCACGCGAGCGTGGTCGCGATTGTCGGCCAACAAGCACGCGCGGCGATCGGCGGCGATTACCAGCAGGAAGTCGATTTGCTCACTTTGTTCAAAGATGTCGCGCACGAATACGTGCACATGGCTTCGACTCCCGCCGCGATCCGCCATTTGATCGATCGCGCGATCCGAATAGCGAAAGCCGAGCGCACCGTCACCTGCATCATCATTCCCAATGACGTCCAGGAAATGCCTGCGGTGGAAACGCCGCCGCGCAAACACGGCACCGTGCATTCGGGCGTCGGTTACGCGTCACCGCGCGTCGTGCCGAAAGATGTCGATCTTCGCCGCGCCGCTGACGTTCTCAATGGCGGCGAGCGCGTCGCCATGCTCGTGGGCGCGGGCGCGTTGCAGGCGACCGACGAAGTGATCGAAACCGCCGAGATCCTCGGCGCGGGCGTGGCCAAGGCCTTGTTAGGCAAAGCGGCGATCCCCGACGACCTGCCGTTTTGCACGGGACCGATCGGATTGTTAGGCAGCAAGCCAAGCTGGGAAATGATGGAGCAATGCGACACTTTTCTCATGGTCGGTTCCAGCTTTCCGTATTCGGAATTTTTGCCAAAGGAAGGTCAGGCGCGGGGGGTGCAGATCGATATCGACCCGAAACTGGTGAGCGTGCGTTACCCGATGGAAGTGAACCTGGTCGGCGACAGCGCGGAAACCTTGCGCGCGCTCATTCCGCTGCTCGAGCGCAAAGAAGATCGACAATGGCGCAAGAAGATCGAGGCCAACGTGGCTGATTGGTGGCAGGTGCTCGAAGCGCGCGCGATGAACGAGGCCAACCCGATCAACCCGCAGCGCGTGTTTTGGGAACTCTCGCCGCGGTTGCCGGACAACTGCATCATCGTGGCCGATTCCGGCTCGGCCGCGAACTGGTTCGCGCGCGATTTGAAAATTCGCCGCGGCATGATGGCGTCGCTTTCGGGCAATCTGGCGACAATGGGACCCGGCGTGCCTTACGCCATCGCGGCGAAGTTTGCGTTCCCGGAGCGCGTTGTGATCGCGACGGTCGGCTACGGCGCGATGTTGATGAACGGCATCAACGAGGTGATAACGATCGCGGATAATTGGAAGAAGTGGCGCGATCCGCGACTCGTCATCATGGTGCTGGCTAATCGCGATCTCAACCAGGTCACATGGGAGCAGCGTGTCATGGCGGGCGATCCGAAATACGTCGTCTCGCAAACAGTGCCGACCTTCGAGTTCGCGCGTTACGCCGAAATGCTCGGACTCACCGGCATCCGGGTCGATAAACCCGAACAGATCGCGCCCGCTTGGGAACAGGCATTGAGCGCATCGCGCCCGGTGATTCTGGAAGCGATCACCGATCCGGAAGTGCCGACCTTGCCGCCGCACATCACGTTCGATGAAGCGAAGAAATTCACCGAATCGATGATCAAAGGCGAGCCGCGCCTCGGCCACATGATCAAACAGACTTTCAAGGAAGCGATCGAAGGTTTCCTGCCGCACAAAAAATGAGCGCGTGGCTGTGCACAATGAGCGTGCCCTCACCTCAATCCTCTCCCTGAGGGAGAGGAGGACGCGAAGCGCCTGGTGAGGGTCGATCGGAAGATGAAATCAGGAGGGTCTGCCATTCGCATTGATGATTTTAAAGTTTCCGCATTCAAAATTCCGACCGAAACGCCGGAGGCGGACGGGACATACGAATGGGACAGCACGACGATTGTCATCGTGGAGCTGAGCGGTGGGGGTGAGCAGGGGCTGGGCTACACGTACGCGGACACGGCGACGGCGAAGTTGATCG
>QHPZ01000200.1 GCA_003219225.1 Verrucomicrobiota bacterium
CACATCGCCAGCCTCGAGGAAAAACTCTTCAAGCTGAAGGAGCTCAGCCGGGACCTGAAACAGCTCAAGCAAGAGAAGCATGCGCTTAGTAAATCGCCGGAGCGCAAGATCGGCCAGGTGCTGCTCGCGCCGTATCGATTGCCGCAAAAGCTCATTCGAGCGCTACGGCGCGACCGGCAGGATCGACGGAGTGTCGGCGCGACGGAATATCAGCGCTGGTTCGACAGACATCGCGCCACACCCGAGCAATTGGGCGCGATGCGCGATGAAGCGCGCAGTTTCGCCACCAAACCACTGATCAGCGTCGTCCTCCCGGTGTTCAACACACCGCCGGCATGGCTGGCGCAGGCGGTCGAGTCCGTCGCGGCGCAGGTCTACGAAAAGTGCGAACTGATTTTAGTGGACGACGCTTCCACCGATGCAGCTGTGCATGATTACCTCATCGAGCTAAAGCGTCGCGATGCGAAGCTCAGAATTTTTACGCTCGAAACTAATCGCGGCATCTCAGCGGCGTTGAATTATGGAATCGAACAGGCGCGCGGTGATTGGGTCGGCTTTCTCGACCACGACGATGTGCTCGAGCCGGATGCACTTTTTCACACGGCCAAATTGCTTCAGCAGTGTCCCGACGCCGACCTGATTTATTCCGACGAAGACAAGATGACCGATGCGGGTGTGGAGCGGCCACAGTTCAAACCGGATTGGTCGCCCGACCTTTTTCTCTCCGGCAATTACGTCTCGCATTTTACCACCGTCAGGCGTGAGCTGGTGCGCTCGGTCGGCGGGTTTCGCTCCGAGTTCGACGGCGCGCAGGATTACGATCTGCTGTTGCGAGTCGTTGAGCGGACAGATCGAATCCGTCACGTGCCGCGAGTGCTCTATCACTGGCGCCGCAGCGCCAGCTCGAGTGCGATCGATATTCGGCAAAAACCCGGCCAGCTCGAGGCCGCGCGCCGCGCAGTCGATGAGCATCTCCAGCGCAAAGGCATCAACGCGCGCGTCGCGATCGATTGGCCGACCCATACGTTTTGGGTGCAGCGCCAAGTGCGCGAGCCGCAAAAGATCGGGATTTTTATTCTGCTAAGTGAGGTCACAGAATCGGTGAGCGACTGGCTGGTGAGCGTCGGCCGGACGATCTATCCCGATTACGAAATTGTTGTTGTTAGCAATGAAAAGCAGTTACAGACTGCAGATACCTCCTTGAGCCGATCGGCGCATCGGCTGCTCAATTATTCCGGCCCGTTGAATTGTCCGGCGGCATACAATTTCGCCGTCGCACAAACCGATAGTCCGTGGCTGCTTTTCCTGCAGCCGCGTCTGCGGCCGAGCGGTAACGAATGGCTCGGCACAATGGCCGAACATATCCAGCGCGCCGAGGTCGGAGCAGTCGGTCCGCTTTTGCTGCGCGATGACAACACGATCGAGCACGCGGGAGTTGTTTTGGAGACAAGCGCAATCGCGCGGCCCGCGATGCGCGAATTGCGCGCGGACGACGCTGCGACCTTGCGGCGCGCCGGTGTGACGCGCAATTGCAGCGCTGTCACTGGGGCGTGTCTGCTCACTCGCCGTGATGTTTTTGCTCAGGCCGGCCGGTTCGATGAACGCCTGCCGCGCGTGTTCTACGATGTCGATCTTTGCCTGAAACTGCGCCGGTCTGGTTATCTGATCGTTTACACGCCGTTTGCCCGGCTTTACCAGCAAGATAATGTCGAGAGCAATCGCCTCGCCGATTCGCCGGAAGGCGCTCTCATGCGCGAGCGTTGGGCCGAAATGTTGCAGTGCGATCCCTACTACAATCCAAATCTTTCTCGCGCACGCGCCGATTTCTCGTTAGGCAGTTGACCTGCTTATAATAGCGATATGGACGAACGCGAAAGAAAACGATGGAGCGGGTTGAACGCTGAGGCGCAGAGGGCGCTGGCCGCGCGTGATTACAAGGCGGGCTCTTTCGCGCAACAGGTTGCGGGCGCGGGAGTTGACGCAGGCGAACTGGCGGCGGCGAGCCGACGCAAACCAGAGGTAAAGCGCATCTGGATTCCGGGCGTGGAGATTTTTAGCCGCAACGTTCATTCGCAGCGGCACCGCGGTGTGTTCGGCGAGTTCGTCCGCCGCGATGAGGGAATTTTGTCGAAAATCGGTTTGTGACCGAAACAATGGTCGGCCGCGCGCATGTTCGGCGGCACCGCGAAAGGATTCCATATTCATCCACCGAGCGTCCCGGGCGACACGACGCTACGACGATGAACAATGGGACGTGATGTTTTTTGTGCAGGGCCGCGTGGAAATGATCCTGCGCGATGTGCGCGCCGGTTTGCCCGCGCGCATAATGCGGTTCTTCGTCGATGGCGATAATCACCGCAGCCGCAACAATGCGGGCGTGGTGATTCCGCCCGGCGTCGCGCACGCCATTCGGGTGGAAGGCTGTGAGGACGCGATAATGGTCTACGGGACAAGCACCGTGTTTCATCCCGAGTTTGAAGGCCGGATCGCGAGCGAGATCGAGACCGCGGAGCTGCCGGAAGCGTGGCAGAAATTCTTAGAATCAGGAAAACAGGAAAACAGGAAATAAAAGGTTCTAAATTTTTCCTGCGTTCCTGCGTTCCTGATTCAATCTCTTGTTGTGCAGCGGCAATTCGATCCGGCCGAGCTGGAGATGATGGACCGGCCGCAGCCGGTCTCCGCCGAGCTGGAGCGCGATCTAAGCAACCTCCAGCAACTGAACAAATATTTTGGCAGCTACCGGCTCGTGCTGAGTTTCGTCCGCCGCTGGATCAAACCGGGCGCGCATATCTCGATTGTCGATCTTGCGACCGGCTCGGGCGATATCCCGCGCTTGATTGCCGATCACGCGCGCAGGATCGGCGCGCGCGCGGAGATCGATGCGCTGGACCAACAACGGGCCACGGTCGAGATCGCGAGAAAGTTGAGCGCTCATTATCCTGAGATTTCGTACCTCGAGGCGAACATTCTCGAATGGGACCCGGGCAAAGCTTACGACATCGTGCTTTGCTCGCTCGCGCTTCATCACTTCCGTGATGAGGATGCGGTGCGCGTCCTCCAGCGCTGCCGCGAATTGTCGCGCCGCTTCGTGCTCGTCGCCGATCTGCGGCGTGGCCTTTTCCTCACGGTCGGTGTTTATCTTTTAACCGCGCTCGTTTTTCGCGAACCGATGACGCGATATGACGGGCGGCTTTCCGCGGCGCGCGCGTTTTCGTTCGCCGAACTTCGCGAGCTTGCGGACGAAGCCAATTGGCAAAACTTCGGCCATAAAAGATTTCGATTCGGCCGGCAAGCGATCTGGCTCGAGAAGATCGACAATCACTCGAGATGAAGGTCGTGACGACAATCGCTGAGGCGCAGGCACAAGCGCGGATGAAACGGCGCGTGCTCGTGCCGACGATGGGCGCGCTGCACAAGGCGCATGGCGAATTGATCCGCGTCGCGCGCGAGTACGCCGGCGTCGACGGCGACGTGGCAGTGAGCATTTTCGTTAACCCGCTGCAGTTCGAGCCGGGAAGCGATTACCAAAAATATCCGCGGCCGGAGGAGGCCGATGAAGCATTCTGTCGCGCGGCCGGGGTCGATCTTTTGTTTCGGCCAGCAGTGGAAGAAATCTATTCTCAGGATAGCTCGACATTCGTGGAGGAGACGGCGCTGTCGCGCACGCTCGAGGGAAAATCGCGGCCCGGCCATTTTCGCGGGGTTTGCACGGTAGTGGCGAAGTTGTTCAACATTCTTTCGCCCGACGCGGCGGTCTTCGGCGAAAAAGATTTTCAGCAACTGGCCGTCATTCGCCGAATGGTGCGCGATCTCAATTTCAAGATCGACATCGTGGCGGTGCCGACGGTGCGCGAGGCCGACGGTTTGGCGAGCAGTTCGCGCAACGAATATTTAAACGCGGCGGAACGCAGGCAGGCGACTGTTTTGCACAAAGCGCTGCTTGCCGCGGAAAAGACGGACAACATCTCCGGGCGCGAAGTGGTCGATCTGGTCCGGCGAACAATCAGCGAAGCGCCACTGGCGAGAATTGGTTATGTGGAGCTGGTCGATGCGGAGACATTTGAACCGCTCGACGTGGTTAGGCCAAACGCGCTGCTCGCGCTGGCGGTATTTTTTGGCAAGACTCGTTTGATCGACAATCGGTTGCTCAGCGAAAAGACCTCGCCGGCAGCAGGTGCCGCCGTGCGATAATGGAATGGATAGTGCTCCCACGATCCATTATCCCGCGCGGGACAGTGTTTTAGCTCATGGAAAAGGCTTGCCGAGAGGGCAGAAATCGGATAAAAGGGACGGGCAATTTGCTCATGAAGAGGCTGTTCGCGCTCTGCTTTATTTTGGCTTTTGGAAGCATGGCGTGGGGCGAAGACCAATCCACTTCTCCCTACGCCACCGCAGCGGATTTCGCCAAATACGCAATGAAGCTGCGGGAACTGGCGCTGCTCAAAGTGGAACCGCAGGTGTTCGTGCCGACGTCGTCCCGCCCGGCGCCGACGCGTTTCGCCTGGAAAACGAACATCGTTACGACGGTGTTTTGGATCGGTGAACAAGCCGGAGGAAATAATCCGGTCCCGAATTACAAAAGCTCGTGGGATTTGAACTGGACCCAAAACTACGGCGGCTTTGACACGCCGGACCCGTCATCGCGGCGCAATTACATTCCGGTCGGATTCATCCCGAAGCTAAACCCGTTTTATTGCGCGTTACCCTACAACGATGTGAGCCACGGCCAGTTCAAACCGGAGGCGCCGCTGGTGATTCCGTGGTTTAAGCAGACGTACACGGCGCCTGGCCAATCCGTCTGCCAACATCGATGGATAGCGATTCGCAAGGGCAACCGCACCTGCTATTCGCAGTGGGAAGATTGCGGGCCATTCCGGACCGACCATTTCCAATACGTCTTCCAAAACGAGCGGCCGAAACCAAATTTGAACCACGGCGCCGGTCTCGATGTCTCGCCGGCGGTACGCGATTATCTGGCACTTGCGCCCACCGATGTGACCGACTGGCAGTTTGTCGATGTGCGCGATGTGCCGCCGGGGCCGTGGCGCAGCTATGGCGAGAACAACAACTTCGTTATCGCGCGGCGGCAGCTCGAAAGCCAGGTGGCCCAGCAAAATTCAGGGGCGAAAAAGTAAGCGGCGCTGCGATCTAGCGCAGCCGCGACGCGATCGCGCCGAACTCAGTTTGCAGTTGCTCGGCTCGGCGCAGTAGCGGTTCGGCTTTCTCGTGCTCGCGCGCACAATGCGCCGCCAGCGGCTCGAAACCGGCGGCGATCTGGTTGTGAAACGAGTCAATCGTCTCGTTGAATTGCCAGCTGATGATTTCGAGTAATTCGGCAACTCTGTGTTGCATTTGCTCCTGATAAGCGCTCACGATTCGGACGCGCCGGTAAAACGCGAGTGCCACGCCCGCCGCGGCGCCGAATACGGCTGCGACGGCGAGGGCTTCGGCGATCATGGGATTGAATTTCAGAGCGACCACAGTTGCGAAGAGGCAAAGCAACACCACGGCGGCCGGCAATTGCAGCCAGCGCGCCGTCCGGCGAAAGAGCTGTGCAAGATCCTCGACGTTCGAGCCTGAGCCGCGCGCGCTCATCGCCATTTGCACAGCGTGAAGCAGTCTGCGCCGTTCGCCGGCGAAATCCGGCAGCGCGTGCGGAACTTCCGTTTTGATGTCGCTGGCCAGCTGCTCGTCCACCAGATCGTGCAATTGCGGCCAAATCGCGCGCAGATCGCTCTCGAGGAGTCGCGCCGTCTCTTCGATCTGCTCTTCGATTGAGTCACGCGAAGCTTTGTCGATTTCCAATTGAAACTCCCGCGCCTGCGGGAACTGGCCGGTCATTGTTTTAACCGTTTGCGCAATCGACAGTTTGTCTTTCAGGAGCGGCAGACCGCGCGCGGAAGATTGCCGCGAAGTCTGCTCGACCTTGCGCAACAGGTCTGCGATCCGCTGCGCGGTCTGTTCTTTTCGTGTCTGGAGCAAGCTACTGAGGCGGGAGAGCCGCGCCTGATCGTGTCCGACGACGTCAAGCACGCTGCGCAGTTCGCTCGTAACATCGTGCAATAACACCTGCGCGATTTGACAGGCGGACCGAAGTTTCTGTGTTCTTCCACCGGCCTGACCGACGACGAGATTGATCTGCTCTTGCAAGGGCGCGAACTGCTTCTGAACGTGCAGCCGGTCACTTTCTGATCCAATGTCGCGGGTGCGCAATGCTTCGCGCGCCGAGACCGCGAAAATCGGCGGCGCAAATCCGATTTTTTGCGTCGCTTCATCTTCGAGATGACGGCGCACAAGTTCAATCGCACCGGGCGAGCGTAGGTCCGCCTGTTGGAGCACAAATACAAGGTTCTGCAAAACGGTCTTGTCGATCGCACCGAGGAAATCCCAGGTCGCGTGCGTCCACGGATTCGACACCGACAAGACGAGAAGCACCAGATCGGCTCTCCGGATGAAGTCATCGAGGAGTTGTCGATCTTCCGGTGTCAGCTTCTCGGTGCCGGGAGTGTCGACGATCTTGAACTGCTGGAGGAAGTTGGCCCGCAGATAACGCTCAGCGAAACGCGGCGAGACCTCGACCGTGTTCTCCTTGTCGCCGTGTTGGAAGAGCGAAATGCGATCGGCGCTATCAATGCCGAAATCGTGATCGAACAGCGCGCGCAGCAAAGTTGTTTTGCCCGATTGTGTGTCGCCGATGACGACGACCTGCAACGGTTCGCGCACCGGAACGGTGAGACTTTCCACCAGTTGCACCCACGAATTCGCTCGCTCGAGCTCGGCGCCGAGTTGCAGCAGATGATCAAGCGCGTGATCGAGATCGCTGCGAACCTGCAGATACTGGTCGGCGATCATGCCGCTGGATCAACCGCCTGGCGTTGGTTTGGGAGTTTCGGGCCGGGCCATCTGAATCAATTCCGAGACGGTGACGAATTTGAAGCCATTGGCTTCGAGCTGCTCGATGGTCGCCGGCATGGCGTCGATCGTGCCCGGATGAATATCGTGGGCCAGGACAATCGAACCGGGGCGGGTTTGTTTCACGATCCGATTGCGAACCACTGCCGGGCCCGGCCGTTTCCAGTCCAATGGATCGACATCCCACAGAATAATTTCATAACCGAAGTCAGCATGGATCCAGCGTTTCTGTCGCGCCGTGATTGATCCGTAAGGCGGCCGCAAAAGCGTCGGTGGCGCGCCGATGGCGCTCTTGATTGCATCCTCCGTGCGCTGCAATTGGCGCCGCACCGCGTCATCCGACATTTTGCCCAGATTCGGATGCGACCAGCTGTGGTTGCCGATTTGGTGTCCTTCGCGCGCGGCGCGCGCCACGATCTCGGGATGCTCGGATACATTTTCGCCGATAACGAAAAAAGTTGCTTTAATATGGTGGGCGGCCAGCAGATCGAGCAACTTGGGCGTGAGCTTCGCCGACGGCCCATCATCGAAGGTCAGAGCAATGTAGGATCCGTCGACGTGCACGGCGCTGAACGTGATCTGCGCTTCAGGCGCGCCGCTCGGTTTCGTCTTTAGGCTGCTTTGTGGTGCGGCGGGCCGTTGCGCGCTGGCGGAATGAGAAATGATGGCCACGAGGTAACAAAAAGCGACGAGACGCAAACGAAACATGAGCGCGACCGACAAACGGATGGCTCTATCTAGCAAAGGCGATTGCTAACGCAACCGCGCGCAAGTAGTTGTCGATCTAGCCGGACGACCCCCATTAGCGCCGCCATTGGCAGTCATCTTGCTTGTTTAATGAGCAGCGACTGCTGGGCTTCACCTTGGCTTGCAAATGCTCACGGCGGGCGCTGCGGAACGGAACGCTTGGGCATGAAGATTTTACTCGTTGAAGACGACGCCGACGGCCGCCGTGGCTTGCAGCGCTTGATTGAACGGCGCGGCCACGAAGTTACCGCGGTCGGCAGCGCGGAAGAAGCGGAAGAGAAACTCTGCGCCGATTCATTTCCATTTCTGATCCTGGATTGGATGTTGCCGGGCAAGAGCGGGCTCGAGCTTTGTTGCGAGTTGCGGGCGCAACCGCGCGGCGACGAAATGTTCATTTTGCTCGTCACCGCGCGTCAGGACACTGAGGACCTGGAAAAAGCGCTCGAAGCCGGCGCGAACGATTACCTGACAAAGCCGCTCAATCTCGAGTTGTTGAATGTGCGCCTGTCGGTCGCCGAGCGGCAGATTCGCGAGCTGATCGAGCGCAATCATGCGCGAACCGCCTTGGAAGAATCGGCCTGCGCCATGGCCGACATTTTGGAAAATACGACCGACGGATTTTTCGCCGTCGATAGCGAGTGGAAATTTACGTTTGTTAATTCTGAGGCGGAGAAATTGCTCGGGCGTACTCGCGTCGCCCTGATCGGCCAGGCACTTTGGAAACAATTTCCGGAGCTCAACGGCTCGGCGTTCGAATCCAATTTCCGTCGCGTCGTGGCCGAACAGGTGCCGATCGAATTCGAGGCGAGCGACGCGGCGGGCAGAGTTTGGTTCGAAATGCACGCTTATCCGAGCGGCACCGGCATGTCGGTTTTCTTCCGCGATGTGAGCGAGCGCAAGTCGACCGAGGAGAAGCGGCTGACAATGAGCAAGCTGGAATCGCTCGGCACGCTCGCCGGCGGGATCGCCCACGACTTGAACAACATTTTGACCGTGATCTCGGGGAACATCGGTCTGGCCCAGTTGGAAGCGCCGGGTGACACGCACAGTTTGCTTTCCTATCTGTCGAAAGCGGGACAGGCCGCGCAACATGCCGCCCGCCTCTCCGGTCAGCTCCTGACTTTTTCCAAAGGCGGCGCGCCGCTGAAACGTGTGACTTCGATTTCGGAGTTACTGCAGCGCGCGACGGAGTTTTCGCTCTACGGCTCAAATCTGCGCGCCGAACTCGACATTCCGCGTGAGCTGTGGAAGGCGGACGTCGATTCCGGCCAGATCGAGCAGGTGATCAACGCGCTGGTGATCAACGCGCGCGAAGCCATGCCGCACGGCGGTGTCATTCGTATTTCGGCGCAGAACGTCGCGGTTGAGGACAAACCCGACGCATTTCTGCGGCCCGGTCGCTATGTGAAAATCGCGGTGGCCGATCGCGGCGGCGGTGTGCCGCAGGAGATGGCACCAAAAATATTCGATCCGTATTTCACGACCAAACCCGCGGCCAGCGGTCTCGGTTTGGCGATCAGCTATTCGATCGTCAAAAAACACGGCGGGTTCCTGCATCTGGAAAGCTCTTCGCCCGAAGGATCGACCTTCGCGTTCTATCTTCCCGCAGCCGATGAACAGCGCGAGCGTGAAGGCAGCAGTGGCACAGAGCGCCCGCTCCAGTTCAATCAACAGCGAGTCCTCGTCATGGACGATGAGGAGGCGATTCGCGACCTGACGGCAGAGTTGCTTGGGACGCTTGGCTACGAAGTCGCCTCTGCTCCCGATGGCGCGGAAGCGGTAAAACTTTACGAGCGTGCGTTGCGACGCGGCAAAAATTTCCACGCCGTCATTCTCGACGCAACCATCCGCGGCGGCATGGGCGGAGTCGCGACGATCGAGCGGCTGCGCGACATCGATCCGCGAATTTCTCGCTTACGGATTCCGCGGCGCGCTGCCGAAGCCGTTCACGCGGCGCGAATTGGCCGACGTGCTCCAGCGCGCGTTCGAGGCAGCGAAGCCCGGCTAACAACTAGCATCGCGCAAAACCGATTTCGTCATGCGATGGGCTTACCGCGCGAAGAAGCGTTCAGCCTTTGCGCAATTTTTCAAGCTCGGCAATGAAGGGCGCGGGCCCACCGTCCATGTAACCAAGCTCCCCGACCATTTTCCCCTCGCCATTAAGCACCACGATGGTGGGAAAGCCGTAGATTTGGTATTTCCTTGCCAGTTCCTCGCTCTGCCTTCGCAGTCCATCGGATTGCGCTTTCCAGCGCGGTCCGCCCATGCGCGGGAAGTCAATTTCCAGCAGCACCAAATTCTTGCTCGCGTAGTCCTTGAATTCCGGTTTGGAGAAAACCTGTCGATCGAGCATGATGCAAAACCCGCACCAGTCTGACCCTGTGAAGTTGACGAGAAGAAGCTTGTTGTTGGTTTTGGCTTCCTGCTGAGCCTTGTTGTAATCGGTCAGCCATTCGCCGGCCGCTGGGGTGGACGCGGTGAGGGCAGCGGCGATGGCCGCGCAAACAAACAGCAATGCTGGCCACTTTTTCACGTCCGCAACTTCAATCAACCAGCGCGGTCATGCAACCAGCGCAGGGACGCACCGATGCGTATGTTCGTGGCGGGCTGCTTCCGTCTCACGCAGCGCTGTTCCCCAGCGCCCAATGCCCAGCCTCCGACAACCCTGGCCTAACGAATATGTCCCGAGACGAGCTTCGTCATCTCGAACATGCTCACCTGGCTCTTGCCGTTGAAAACCGGCCGGAGACTATCGTCCGCGTTGATCTGCGTTCTTTTCTTTTTGTCCTGCAGGCCGTTTTTCTTGATGTAGTCCCAAAGCTTTTTCGTGAGCTCGGAACGCGGCAGCGGTTTGGAACCAACAACGGCCGCGAGTTTTTCATCGGGTTGCACCGGCCTCATGAAGGCGGGATTTGGCTTGCGCTTGGAAGATGATTTTGTGGTTTTCGGCATAAAGGCTGATTAATGCCTCGCTCGGCGCAGGGCAACACTAATTTTTCGGCGGCGAAACTATTTTTTGGCGGCTCGGCGCACAACCATTGCGGTCACGTCATCGGCCGGCGGTTGTTTCCGGCCGCTGGCCCCGCTTTGGTCAAGAACATGTTCAAGCAATGCTTCAGCCGTCGTGGCGCTCGCGCCGTCGAACATGGTCGCCAGCCGCTGCGGCGTGAGTCTCCCGCGTTCTCCGCCCGCTCCGCCAAATAAGCCATCGGTGTAGAGCAAAAACGCGTCACCAGATGCAAGATCGACAATCGTTTCGCTGAATGGCGCCTGCTCAAGCAAACCTAATGGTGGCGCGATCGAGCTGACGGAGTCGATTCGCTGATCGCTCCGCCGAATCAACAGCGGTGGGTGGCCGGCGCCCACTACGCTGGCGCGCCCGCTTCCCGGATCGAGCGCGACGCACATCGCGGTCATGAACGAGCGTGCGCCGAAAATGCTGCGAAAATCGTTGTTCACCGCTTTCATCAACGCGGCCGGCGCGGCGTGCTCGATGTTCGCATGATGAAACAGCAGCTTTGCCAGAGTGGTGAGGAGC
>QHPZ01000201.1:0-2975 GCA_003219225.1 Verrucomicrobiota bacterium
GAAGCATTTTTTGCTCTTTTTCGGTGCTTGCTGGCTCATCGGCGAGACTGCATCTCTGCCGGAATCAGCAAATGCCGATGCGCCAAACGCGAGCGCGATGGCAACGGCTACGCAGCGGATCGACCAACCGCTCCCGCGGCTCAGTCTGATCGTCATACCGGCAGTGTGCGTCTTTTTTCGGGTAAAGACAACAACAAAGTAGATCCTCAAGCGGACTGGCAGCCCTGGTGAAAAAGTCAATCTCCCCAGAGAAAATGTTCCAAACGCAGCCGATCAAGGCGCGCCCTGGCTTCTTCACTCCGGCTGCCGCCGGCGGCCGCGAGGTTACGATAGATGGCCGCAGCCGATTCCCATTTCGCATCTTCCTCCAGCAAGCGCGCCGCGTTGAAGCCAGCTTTGTAGTACCAAAAAAGCTCCTGCCGCCGATCTGGTCGCGCTTCGGCCTCGAGCACGTTGTAAAAAGTGGCGAGCGCTCCGGCGCGATCACCATCTTTTTCCAGGCAGAGAGCTTTTTTGAAGAGTCCCTGATTGCGCCAATGGGTCGACCCCTCCTTATCGGCGGCCAGTTGATCGTAAGCTTCGATGGCGCGTCGATAATTCTCGTGGCCGCCGAGCTCGAACAGAACGTCGCCCTTGCCGCACACAGCTTCGCGCTTGTCTGCTTGCCGCGCGTCGCTTTTCAACACTTCGTCATAGAGCGAGAGAGCATCCTGCGGTTTGTCCAGCTTGCGTTCAATTACCGCCTGCTCATTGCGCGCTGCCCATTTCAGCTCGCCGTTCAAGCGTACGACGCGATCGAACAGCACAATCGCTTCATCGAGCGCATGCGCCCCCATGCTTGACATGGCCGATTCGGCTGCGAAAAAAAGCGCTTTTTCCGCGAGCGGCCCGCCGGGATTTTGTTGCGCAAGCAGCTCGAATTGCGTCTGCGCGTTGGCAAAGTCCTGGCGACGATAATAGGCCTCCGCCAGCTTCATTCGCACATCGAAAGCAAACGAAGAGGATGAATGTTGCGCGAGAAAATCTTTCGCCAGGCCGACCACTTTGAGATCGCTCCCGCTCTCACTGTCCTCAATCCAAATCCTCAGATAATCGGCCCGCTCGATCGCGGCCGGTGTCGGTTTCGAGTCCGCCGCATGCGCCAGATCCTTGCGCGCTTCGTCGAAACGCGGGGGTGCGGAATGAAACGCCAGCTCCGCCAACGCGACCCACGCTTCTGACGCGCGCGCGTCCTGCGGAAAATCGCGTACAAACATTTGCAGCGTATCCACAGCTTTGCTGTCGCCTTTCGCCGCCTCGACAAGACCTTGCTCGAGCCGGAGCTCGACGCGCGACTGCTCGCCTCCGGTCTTCGCCAGTTCGTTGGCATCGGCTAGGAATCGCGCGTAATTGCCAAGCTGCAGCCACCCGAGCGAAGCGTTAAACAGCGCTAATTGCGCCCATGGCGAATCCGAATGTGTGACTTGTTCAAAAGTCGCGGCGGCCTGATCGAACCGTTTTGCCTGATACGCGATCTGTGCGATGAGGAGGCCAATGCGCTGCGCCCACGTCGGTTCCGGTTGCAGCGTCTTCGCCTCGTTTAGAATCGCGAGCGCGCCGTCAAAATCGCCATCATCCAATTTCAGTTGCGCGTATTCGATCAGCGCCGGGGCGAGCGCCGCCGATTTGGTTTCGCTGCGGCGCATGGCGGCGAATGACTCCAGCGCGCGGTCACGCCGTCCGGCCCGCAAATCGAGGCGGGCCAGATACCATTGCGCCAGAGCGCGCCGCGGTTGGGCCGGATCTCTCGCCCAATGCTCCAGTTCGCTGCGCGACAGTTTTCGCTCCGCGCGATAGAGCTCATCCAGTTTGCCGAAGAGCAAACTAAGATCGACATCCTGCGGATGACGCTCGATGAAATCCTCCAGCACGTCATCGCCGGTCTCGGGGGTCTTTAATTGCAAATGCGCGTCGGCGATTCCAAAAAGAGCGCCAATGACAACCGCGTGGCTGGCGTTCTCCGGCCGTTTCAAGAGCGCTTCAAACGCGCCGATTGCTTTCTCCGGGTGATGCAAGAGTAATTCGACCCGACCGCGCAACAGGCGCCGCTCCTTTCGTTGTGCGGGCGAAACCGGCTCCATGTCATCGAGCACGCGCCGCGCGTTCACCGGATCGTTGTTCTCGAGGTAGAACTCGGCGGCACGCAGCTTTGCCGTAATTCCCCAGCTCGCATCGGCAAAAAGCGTCTGCAACCTCGCGAGCGCTTCATCGCGCCGCTGCAGCGCGCGCAACATTTCGGCGGCGCCGAACACCGCCCTCACGTGAAAAGCCGATCCACTTTCCGCTGCGATCGCGGTATAAACTACAAGCGCTTCGGCCCAGCGCTGCATGCTGGCGAGAGCTTGCGCCCGACAGAATTTTGCCTCGCCACTGTCGCGCAGCCGAGGGTCGGCAAGTAAACTGAGCGCGTCGGCCGGCCTTTTGCTGGCGACGAGCGCTTCGGCGAGTTTCTCCGCAACCGCGCGCCAATCTTCAGTCGCTAAATTTCCGGCGAGCAAATTTTGCAGACGTACGACCGCGACTTCGGAAATACCCTGGGCCAGCGGGCGAGCCGCTTCCGAAAGCTGCGATGCAATGTCCGCGCGCGCGAGCTGCATGCACGCCAGACAAATAAGTCCTATTCGTCGCCCAAATCTCATTTCAGCAGCGGCCGCAGATATTTGCCGGTGTAACTGTTGGTAAGATCGACAATCTCGTCGGGCGGGCCGGCGCCCAAAATCTCGCCGCCGTGTTCACCGCCTTCAGGGCCAAGATCGATGATCCAGTCTGCGCACTTGATCATCTCCAGGTTGTGCTCGATCACGATGACGGTGTTGCCGGCGTTGCGCAGCTTCGTCAAAACCTGCAGCAATTTCTCGATGTCGGCGAAATGCAGCCCAGTGGTCGGCTCGTCCAGAATGTAGACCGTGCGCTCGGTTGCCTTCTTCGCCAGTTCG
>QHPZ01000201.1:3133-4561 GCA_003219225.1 Verrucomicrobiota bacterium
CCGTCAGATCCAGCACGTCGGCGATATTTTTTCCTTTATAAGTGATCTCGAGCGTCTCGCGGTTGTAGCGGCGGCCGCGGCAGACCTCGCATTGCACGTAAACATCGGGCAGGAAATGCATCTCGATTTTGATCAGTCCGCCGCCCTCGCAATTCTCGCAGCGGCCGCCTTTCACGTTGAAACTAAACCGGCCGGCGTCGTAACCGCGCACCCGCGCAGCCGGCAGTTGCGCAAACAATTCGCGGATCGGGGCAAAAGCTCCGGTGTAGGTGACCGGGTTCGAGCGCGGGGTGCGGCCGATCGCGCTTTGATCGATTACGATCGCTTTGTCGATCTGCTCGACTCCGCGCAGCGAGGCGTGCGCGCCCGGTTTTTCTTTCGAATTGTAAAAACGGCGGAACAGCGCGCGCCGCACAATGTCATCGACCAAGCTCGATTTGCCGCTGCCGGACACACCGGTCACGCATGTGAAGAGTCCAAGCGGGAATGCGACCTCGATGTTTTTCAGATTGTTTTCGGAAGCGCCTTCAACGACCAGCCAGCCGTCGTCGTTTTTCACCTGTTGATTCCGAACCGTGCGCGGCCGGGCGCGCTGTTTCGGCACCGGAATGCGGAGACGCCCGGAAAGATAGTCGGCTGTGAGTGAGTTTTTCGCGGCGAGAACCTCTTCGAGTGTTCCTTGCGCCACAATCTCGCCGCCGCGCGGCCCCGCGCCGGGGCCAAGATCGACAATGTGATCGGCCGCGCGGATCGTTTCTTCGTCGTGCTCGACCACGATCACGGAATTGCCGAGGTTGCGGAGCTTTCGCAGCGTGCCGAGCAGGCGCGCGTTGTCGCGCTGGTGCAAACCGATGCTCGGTTCATCCAGCACGTAAAGGACGCCGGCCAAACCGGAACCGATCTGTGTCGCCAGGCGGATTCGTTGCGCTTCGCCGCCACTGAGTGTGCCGCTCTCGCGATTGAGCGTGAGATAACCGAGCCCCACTTCGACCAGAAACTGCAGGCGCGATTGAATTTCGCCGACCACGTCGGCCGCGATCTGTTTCTGCTGCGCGCTTAACTCCAGATTGTCGATGTAGCGCGCCGCCTTCTCGATCGTTTGTTCGCTGAACTGATCGATGTTCAACTCGCGCTCCTGACGGTCTTTCAATGTCACAGCCAGGATCTCGGGCTTGAGCCGCGCCCCGCCGCACGTTTTGCATGGCACCCGCGTCATGAACGCGCGGATCCGATTCCGGGTGAACTCGCTCTGCGTTTCCTCATAAAGCCGCTGCATCTGCGGCACGAGGCCTTCGAACGGCTTGACCACCTTCTTGTCGCCGCCGGCTGGCGATTTATCGGAGTTGCCGCCGAAGTTCATTGCGATCGGTTTGCCGTTCGTGCCGAAGTAAAGCGCGGTTTTGAACTCGTTAGGCAGATCGGCGAACG
>QHPZ01000201.1:4641-10252 GCA_003219225.1 Verrucomicrobiota bacterium
ATCGTTTTGTTGGGATCGGGAATCATCAGTTCCGCGTCGACCACCAGCTGGGTGCCGAGGCCGTGGCACGCCGGGCACGCCCCGAGATGGCTGTTAAACGAAAAATGTTTCGGCGTCAGCTCGCCGAGCGTGAAGCCGGTCTCTGGATTCCCGTAGTCGGTGGAGAAGCGTTCTTCGGTCCATTCGTCCGATTCGGCTCTTTTTTGTTTCGCTCGCAAGATCGACAATTTGTTCCCGCCCCGTTTCAGTGCCGTTTCCACTGAGTCAGCCATTCGCACGCGAATTCCCTCACGGAGGAGGAGCCGATCGATCACCGCCTCAATCGTGTGTCGCTCGTTCTTTTTCAGCCGAACCGGTTCCGCGCGATCCAACTCCACGATCTCACCGTCAATGCGCGCTCGGACGAAGCCTTCCCGCTTCAATTTCTCAAGCACATCGCGAAACTGGCCGACCTGGTTGTGGACAAGCGGCGCGAGGATGACGATTTTCGTGTCCGGCGGATACGCCAGGATTTGATCGACAATCCGCTCGGCGGTTTGGCGGTGAATCGCTTCGCCGGTTTTTGGATCGTGCGGCTGACCGACCGCGGCAAAGAGCACCCGCAGATAATCGTAAATTTCGGTCGTGGTCGCAATTGTCGATCTTGGATTTGCTCCGGCGCTGCGCTGCTCGATCGCAATCGCGGGCGACAGGCCCTCGATGAAATCGACGTCGGGTTTTTCCATTTGATCGAGGAACTGCCGGGCATAGGCGGAAAGGCTTTCCACGTAACGGCGCTGGCCTTCCGCGTAGAGGGTGTCGAAGGCTAGTGAGTATTTACCCGAGCCGCTCAAGCCTGTAATCACGACCAGCTTCTCCCGTGGCAGTTCGACGTGGAGATTCTTCAAATTGTGCTGGCGCGCACCACTGATCTTGATCACTTCGGCAGGCATGTTGGTGCGAGATGTCGAACCTTCTACTCAAGCACGACTATCCTTTTTCTCCAGCGAATGTCTGCGTGAGCAGCGGCGGTTGGGCACGAATCTTGTCCCAATCAGTGGGAGCTCGCCCGTTAGGCAACGTGTCGAGCAGGCGAAATCTCGTCGGCACGAGGGACGGCCGGTGGGGGAGTGGCCCCGTGGGTCACGCGGATCAAGCCGTGTGCAGGAGCCATATCGCTTTTCAAGAACACCGGCGTGACATCGTTGCCGTAGCGATATTCGACGAAACCGTCCAGTTCGACTTCGCGCTGAAACTTTGGGTACCACTCAGACCATGGTGCCGCAAATCGCGGATCAACGATGATTGCTGAGATGTGAAATCGCTCCAGATAGGGCCGGCAATCGCCGCGATCTATTTCCCCGACAAGCTCATCCCAGCGCGCGGTTCCAAACCAGTCACCGACGCTTTTGATTCTGGCCTCGCGAAAATAGAAAGCGGGCGTTTCACGGCCGAAGACAAGCACACGGCTTCGCCGTCGACCATTGTTAGTCAGCGTATGGATCACGGCCTGGCTCTCAAGGTAGCCCCGCACGTGTTCCGCCAGATAGGCTTTCTTGCTGCCCGACTGCAATTCAGCCAGCGCTGCAGAATAATAATTTTCGTAAAACCGCAGGCAGGCTGGCGTAGGAGCGGGACAGACGAAAAGACAGCTGACGATGGCCGTGCCAATCCAGGCGGCGCCGATGGCTGGCCACGACTTGCACTTTCGCTCAAGCCAGGCGTAACCGACTGTAATAAGAACCCCAGCCCATGCTACGAATACCGGGTACCAGTGCAGCGCATACCTGCCGATTGAGCTAAAAAGCCAGGGAAACAAAAGATAGACAACCGCAACCGACAGATAGGTAAAACGGAGCGCCGGCTGCCAACGACGTCGCCAGAACACTCTGCCAATAAGGAAGAAAATCGGCGCGTACATCACAAGGACCAGCGCACTAACACCGATTTCGCGAAAACTTTCAGACGTTGGATCAGTGAAGAACCGCCATGGCAACAGGAGCAGCGACCGAGGATCCCTCGGAGTGAGCGTGTCTACCGTGAAGACCACCCCATCCTTGGGACTGAAAATTGGATCCGCGCGATGGAAATACGAATTGAGTATCGGCGGAACCGGATCGTGAGTTTCGATCAGGTTTCGGAGGTACCACGGAAGGCCTAAGCCAACAAGCGTGAGCGCAAGCAGCCCGACTTGGCGGCGGCGCATTCGTGTGCAGGCGCCGGCAAAAAACAATGAACCGAGAAACAGCGGTAAATGACCAATCAACGTCAGCTTCATGCCGGCGCAAAATGCTGCCGTTGCAACTAACTCCCGCGCATAAGCGCGATCTGGCGAATTCCGATAGGCGCACAAGATGGGAACCAGCACAAAAAGTCCGATCGGCACATCAATCATGGCGGTATCGACATAATGGAGATAGATCGGCGACAAACCGAGGCAAAGCGGGACCAAGAACTGCTGCGGCTGGAAGCGCTTCCAAGCCGCGCTTTCTTCGCTGCGCTCAGAATCACTGGTAAAAAATGCCAGAATACCCAAACAGGTGAGCAAGCCGCAGAGCCAGGTAAGAAATTGACAGTAATCCCCAAGCTTCAAAATGAACAACGCGCTGTAGAGAAGGAGAAAATTATTCGCGTAAAACGGGAAACGCAGGAACGGATCGACATGTATCCGGCCGGCCGTTGCCCATTCGACGGCGTACGCCAAATGGTAGGTCACAGAATCGGACACCGTCGGCGGCAGCACCGCGGGCAAGGCTAAGGCGAGCAGAACGATATAGATAAGAATGGCCGGCGCCGTCCAGCCCTGCGCGATCCGCTGGAGCATGGTCCGCCAAAAGCCAAACGAGAGCCAATTGCCAACGTTTAGCCACGCGAACAAACAACCTTCCAGCAACAGCAGGACAAATATTCCAAAGAGGTTCAAAAAATGCGTAAAGCCGAGAAACACCAGGCCGAATCCCGCGATGGCCATGCCTGCGACTGACGTGATGACTACATCGGTGAGTGAATAGGCTTGCTCGCCACTCCTCCGCCGCACGAGGTGGCCGGTCGTAAAAAAATAAAACCAAGCCAGATGCGCTACGGCCAGGCCCGCAACATAGGTCCGTAAGATCGACAACATAGTTAGCTTGCGGGCTGACTGGGCGCTCCCGCCCGCCTGCTCAATATTTCAACCCGCATTCGTCCGGTGGAGTTTTGGCGATTGCTTGCTCCTAGCTTTTCGATTTCGCTTTCGTATCTCCGGGTGCCGGTGTCGGACTTGCCGCGGCCAGCCGAAGCAGTTCGGGCACGGTCACGAACTCAAAATGCTTCGCCTCCAATTGCGAAAGGACCGCCGGCACCGCTTCGATTGTTCCCGGCCGCGTGTCGTGACAGAGAATAATTGCGCCGGGATGGACGTTGTTCAGAATGCGCTCGCAAACTGCCTCAGGCGCAGGGGGAGGTCGAACCCAGTCGAAACTGTCTACATCCCAGAGGATCGTCGCGTACCCAAATTCCGCGCGGATCCAGTTTTCTTGCCGCGCAAAAACTGCGCCCCCGGGTGGCCGCATCAGTTTCGGACGGCTACCGACGACGCCACGGATTGCAGTGTCGGTCTTCGCCAGTTGCTCGCGCACATCGTTGTCGGCAAGATCGACAAGGCGAGGATGCCACCAGGTGTGATTGCCGATCTCGTGGCCCTCGCGCTGCTCACGCGCCACGATCTGCGGATACTTTTCGACGTTGCTGCCGACGACAAAGAAGGTCGCCTTCGCGCGGTGGGCGGCGAGGATGTCGAGAAGCCTGGGTGTAAGTGCTGGGTCGGGTCCATCGTCGAACGTCAACGCCACACAGCGCCGCTCAGTGTGAACGGGAGTAAATTTAAAGCGCAGCTCAGCCGCCGTCGGCGTTGGGGTCGATTGGTCGGGTGGAGCGCTCGATATCTGAAATGCTGTCGCAAGGGCCAGACACAGCCATTGTCGCAGAGATGACATTGCAGAGAGGCGCTAGCATATAAAGCCACATTTTCTCGCCGAAGTTGCGGAGCAAATCCTCACAGTTGTCCCGGCGCGCACGAGTACCGTGCTTTTTCTCTCGTCAATCCCGTGAAAATGCGGCGACCCCACGCCGAGAAAGGCGCGGGATTGGTGTGGAAACTGCACCTGCGTCAGTATCGTGCGACAAATTCCGCAAATTGTGCTGGCGCGAATGATGCCGCGCGATAATTTGCCTCTGGCATCGCGCCGACAATTCGTAAACGCTTTTTTGCACCGCCCCGCTTATGTCTGAACCCGCTCTCCATATTACCCCGGAAGAATTTGCCCAATTGCAGCGCCGCTTCAGTGAGCTCAAACATTCGATCAATAACGCGCTCGCCGTGATGATGGCGCTGTCCGAGATGTCGCAGCGCCGGCCCGATTACTCCGAAAAGCTCGCCACCACCGTGTTGAGCAAAGCGCCGCAGATCGTTTCCGGCTTGCAGGAGTTCACCCAGGCACTGAACGAAAAAGCCGGCGCCAATCAAGGCGTCGCCGGCGAAGCGAAGTAGCCGACCGGCTCTCACTCTTGGCTGATCGCACGTCGCGCATACGCATCCGCGCTTGTCTGCCGCTGCCCTTTTTCGGAACGTTAGCTTGCGGTTAATGACTTGAATTCGACATCCATTCCCGCAACGCCATTGAGCGCGCGAACCAATTCAGCGACCCGATCCCGGCTGAGCTTGGTAGAAGACCGCGTGTTGTCGATGTAATCGCGAAGTTTTTCTATTCTCAGGCAATGGATGTTCTTCGTTTTGCCGAATGGTGCAGCAAGGGAGGCTTTTGGAAATACCATTACTCCCCGAACGAATAAATCATCCCATCTACACAGCACGAGGATCTGCTCACGCAACGTCATTAATTTTTGCTCCAACCTGCGGACGTATGGTTGCGAGGATGGTTTGCCATTCCTGGTTAGTTCTCCGGTTGGGTCCGCCTCAATCAATCCAGTCCAATTCTTGGTTTCGATCGCGAACACTCCTGTCGGTCCGGCAACGATATGATCAAAGTTCCCGAATTCTTCGGTGTTCACATTGTTGAAGATAAAAAAGTCATCTGATAAGCGCTCCAGTTCTGCGCCGACTTCGTATTCACCAAGGGCGCCTTTGCGCCAAATCAAGCGATCCGCCTCGTGCTTGTTCACGCGACGATCGGCGTAGCGCGAGAGCCACAACAGAAACATGCCTATGCCGATTGCTAGGACACCTGACGCCACCGCGCGCGGCGTGGTCCGTGCCATAATGAGCGCCGTGATTACGACACCTTCAGCAAAGGCGCACGCTATCGCCACGATTAGCACGGTTCGAAACATCCGTTTGAATGCCTCGACAGATTGTCGACCGGCGTGCTCGCCCACCGCTCCAAAGACTTTCGCCATACTTAAGAATGCCGGGGCAATTTCACCGCGCAAACGTCCTTGTCTGCTATCACGGTTTTCGTGACGTTAGGTTGTGGCTGACGAAATGAAAGATAGGCTGTCTGAGTTCGTCCGCTTCGCGCAGACGCTCAAAGGCGACGAGAAGAGTGAAGCGCAGTCGTTTCTTGACCGCTTCTTCCGTGCGCTCGGACATGCTGGCGTGATTGAAGCCGGCGCCACATTCGAGTTCCGGGTCGCA
>QHPZ01000202.1:0-8586 GCA_003219225.1 Verrucomicrobiota bacterium
ATGTTGACCAGCGCAAGCGCGGTCCCATGCGCATGCGCGAGCGTGAACATGAGCCGGCGCGTTTCGTTTCCAACATCGACATACCAGCCGATCTTGAAGCCGTGCAACGTTTCGAGGCCTGCGCCGATCATTAAAAAGACCAGCAGCGACCACCAGCCAAAGCGCAGGTTGCGATCAGAAGTTTGCATGATGAATGAGCGGGCCGCCGGAGCAACGAATCATTCCGCGAGAATAATTGACTTGTTGTCGCGCTCACGCCGCAAGCGTTGGAAAATATCTTCGTGGAAGCGGCCGTCGGGATCGATGGCCGTCTCCGGTTTGTAAACCGCATTCGGGTCGCGCACTTCGTGCAGCCATTTTTCGTAAGCGCGCGCCGCCATGTCGGCGATTGATCGATCGGAAGCGGTATAGGTAAAGGGAAACTCGGAAAAGTCGGGCAGCGTTTGCAGCGATTTCCAGGCGTCAAATCGCACGGCTGGATAAGGATCGCTCATGCTGTAGGTGAGATAAGGGTAAAGCCAATCGCGGCCGGCAATTTTTTGAGCGCTCTCCCAACCCATGCCTGAGGCGATGAGAGCGCGCTGGCCGGCGTCGCCTTTTACGATCCATTGCACGGCCGCGGCGATCGTCCGGTCGTCTTGTGAAAGTTCCGGCATGGGTTGGTTATACCAGGCGTGCAGATTTTGCGCGGTCCAGGCAAGTGTTTGGTTGAGGTGACAAAGGTTGCAGGCATTCGGCCGGCCATAAGCGATGCTTTCCTGCACGCTCGGCGAGGAGACCTGGTGGCTGCGCATGGCGCGAAGCAAACCGAATGTGGTGCGCGGCATGTGGCAGTTGTAACAGCGGCTGCCGGATGAGTCTGCAGCGTGATGCGTATGGGCAACGAGTCTTGCGCTCATGTCTTTGTGGCATTGCAGACAGGCGGTGTCGGAATCCATCTTCGGTTTCAATTGGGCGGTGCGCGCCCACGTTCGCGCATCGGTCTGTCCCGGGGAATCGAGATGCATTTCGTGGCAGCTGATGCAGGAGAATTCGCCGCCGCGAAAACACGGCGAAGCTTGCACTCCGTTAAGTTCCCGGCCGGTCACGCGCACCATTCCGTCGCCCCAGAACCGGTTCTGGAAAAAATCCGGCTCGGTGCGGCGGATGAACTCCTTCTGTTCAGAGTGGTCCGGCGCGTTTGGTTGAACGACGAAGCGCTGGACGAGATCGTGTCCGCCGGGACGGAAAGCCGCGCCGTGGCGATTAAAATCGATCTTGTCGGTCATATTGTTGAACGCCCAGACGCTGTGACATTGACCGCAGGCGAGCGCCGACTCGGGACCCTTGAGGCGGGTAGGGTTGGTCACGCTTGGATCGAACTTCGTCGTGAGATGAAGCTGGAAACGACGGATCGGATTACGGTTGCGCTCGATGTGTTCGCGCCCGTCGCTGTGGCAAGCCTCGCACGCGATCCCGAATTCAGCGACGCGTGAATCCCATTTGTTGCCGGCAACAAATCGCGATTGGCCCTGGGTGACGTGGCAATCCATGCACGCGCCGTTCCATGCGCCGACCGAGTAATATTCCTTCACGTCCGGTGGGATCAGGAACGTGGCGGTGACGGGCGCCCACGTTTTTTCAGCGACGATGTACGCAAAGGGAAATTGTTGCAGAGTGCGCCCCGCACCGGTCGCGAGCCAGAGGATCTGCAAATTGTGTGAACCGGTCACGAGGACGACTTGTTGCGCGTCGCCGTAAGCGCCGCCCTCAGGCCGGGTGCGGACAAAGAACTGATCACCTCGCCGTTCGGTTTTGTATTCACGGCCGTTGAACACGAGCGTGAGCTGATCGATTCCATTTGGAATACTCTGTGGCGTCGCAACCTGCGTCATGGTGCGATGAAACGATGCATGCCAGCTCGCGTAGTTTGCCGGATGACACGCACGACAGGAATTTGAGGTCACGTAACCCGCGAGCGGTGATTTGATTGGACGATTATCCGGCGGCAAGCTCGCGCGCCGAACGTCACGCCGCGAGATCAGTGTAAGAACGGTTGCGATTGCAATCGCTGCGATGACAAATAGCCCATGTAACCAGGAGCGAGACAGCTTCGGCACGAGTTCTCGGACCGATGCTAGGTGAAGCGGGGCGTACGAGCAAACTCTGGGTGAGCTTCGACAGAGCTAACGCCTGAACCTACATCACCTGATCCTCGACCTCGGTCGAGATGGTAGCTTCGCCGGAGGTCTGTTGCAGGGCTTGTTCGACGGCGCGCCAGGGGAGCATGGCGCATTTCACGCGCTGTGGGAATTTGCGTACCCCTTCCATTAACTGGAGATCGCCGAGCTTGCGCGCTTCGGGCGGCATGTCGTCGTCGCCGGTCACCAGATCGTGGAACGTGCGCAAGATCGACATCGTCTCATCGCGGCTTTTGCCTTTCAACTTCATCGTCATCATTGAGGCCGATGCCTGACTAATCGCGCAGCCGTGGCCGGTGAACTTGATGTCGTCTAATGAGCCGTCGTCACCAAAACGCACGGCGAGATGAATCTCATCGCCACAGGCGGGATTATCGCCGTGAACGACCACCGTCGCGTTCGGCAGCTCGCCGAAATTTCGCGGACGCCGCGAGTGGTCGAGGATCACCTCCTGGTAAAGCTCTTCGAGTTCGACGTTCATGAAAAGAAGCGCACCGCGTCGCCGAGGATGTCGATCATGCGATCGATTTCCTCTTTGGTGTTGTAGAAATAAAAGCTCGCCCGGGTCGTGCCGGGCACGCCGAACCGGCGCATGAGCGGTTGATTGCAGTGATGGCCGCCGCGCAGAGCGACACCCTGTTGATCGGCAAACGTGGTCAGATCATGCGGGTGCGCGGCGTTCATGACGAAGCCGACGATAGCGCCGCGCTCGCCGCGCGGGCCGAACAGACGCATCCCCGGCAGTTCCCTCATGCGCTCGACTGCGTAGGAAGTGAGCTCAGCGTCGTGCTCGAAAATGGCCGCGCGCCCGATGTTCTCGAGGTAATCGATCGCCGCGGCGAGACCGATGGCGCCGGCAATCTTTGGCGTGCCGGCTTCAAAGCGATGCGGCGGTTTTTTGAACGCGCTTTTTTCCAGCATCACGCTGACGATCATTTCGCCGCCGCCGTGCCACGGCGGGATCGAGTCGAGCACTTCGGCGTGGGCGTAGAGCGCGCCGATTCCAGTGGGGGCGCACATTTTGTGACCGGAGAAGGCGTAGAAGTCGCAGCCAAGCTCCTGCATGTCGACCGGCATGTGGCCGGCGCTTTGCGCACCATCGACGAGCGTCAACGCGCCAACGGCATGCGCTTTTTCGCAAAGCTCGCGCACCGGATTGATCGTGCCGAGTGAGTTCGAGACGTGCGTGAAGCCGAACAGTTTGACCTCGGGCGTGAGCAGCGCCGGCAGCCGCTCGAGCTCGAGCGTGCCGTCATCCTTCACCGGCACGAAGCGTAGACGCGCACCGATGCGCTCGGCGAGGAGCTGCCACGGCACAAGGTTGCTGTGGTGCTCCATTTCCGTGAGCAGGATGACATCGTCGGCGCGAACGAATTTTCCGCCCCACGCTTGCGCGACCAGATTGATGCTCTCGGTCGTGCCGCGGGTAAACACGATCTCCTCTGCATTGGCGGCCCCGAGATAATCCGCGACCCGTTGCCGCGCTCGTTCGTAGGCTTCGGTCGCGCGCGAGCTCAGCTCGTGCAGGCCGCGATGCACATTGGCGTTGGTGTGCTCGTAATACTGCCGCAGAATTTCGAGCATCGGGCGAGGCTTTTGCGTCGTCGCGGCGTTGTCGAAATAAATCAGGGGCCGGCCATGGACGCGCTCACGCAGGATGGGGAAATCCTCACGCAGCGCTTTCCAATCAACCGTCGCACTTGCGGGTCGGTGCACGGCTTAATCTGCTTCCACCTGGCGCGTCGCGCCACTCGATTCAGAGGGAGAACGACCGCGCTCTGCCGAAAGCGGTATTTCATTTTTCTCCGCCGCGCAGTTGACACTTGGGCGAAAACGATTGAATCCAACGGCGAGCGCACGAGCGTCTCACCGGGGAGGAAATATGAAACCGACATTCGACACCACGCGCCAGAGCAAACGTGCCGATTCGTTCGCGCGCCGCCGCGCGCCGGCTGCGCCCGTGCTCGAGTGGTCGTACCAGCGCAGTGTATTCGGCCGCTGGAGCGGCGGACATGCCGGCCGCTCGAAGGCATCGTTCCTGACGATCAGCCGCGAATATTTCCGGGCTGAAGCGCGCTGGAGCTATGTCGCGGAGGTTTTCTTTTTCGCGCTGATGCTGGCAACGGCCGGCTCGGCGGTGATCTACGGCGCGCGTGTGATCATTCGTCTGCTCGGGCTGCCGCAGGCCTGACTGATCACGCGCAAGCAGTGCAGCGAGACAACGCCGCCGTCGCGCGCCCGCTTTTGCCATCGGCGATCTTGTGCGTGTGTGTCGCGCTGGCACTGAGCTTTTCCTTTCCTGGCTGCGGCGGAAAGGTTAGTGGCCCAATCGAGGAGACGCTCAGCGAAACCTATCCTTTGAATTCTGACGCCGCGGTTACGATTGCAAACCAAGATGGGTCAGTCCGCATTTACGGCGGCGGCGACGAATTGAAGGTGCATGCGGTCAAAAAAGCCTACTCCGCCGCGCGGCTCAGGCAGATCAAGGTCCATATCACCACCGGTCCGGAGTCAGCCTCGATCACGACCGATTATCCGCCGAAGCAGAAGTGGAGTTTTTCCGATCGCTCCGGCTCCGTCGATTACATCATCGTCGTCCCAGAAACGGCGCGGGTCGTGCGCGCGGAATTGGCGAGTGGCGAGCTCGCTGTCGAAGGCTTGCGCGGCGAGCGCGTCGAAGCCCGACTCGGCAACGGCCTCATGTTTGCCCGCAATTGCTTCACTGATCTTCAGCTCAAACTCGACACCGGAAATCTCAGCCTCTCCTTCGATTGGTGGGAACGCGAAAAGTTTTCCGTCAATGGAACCGTGGAGCACGGCCACATCGGGAGCTTTTTCCCCGGCGACGCGGCGTTTCACCTCCATGCCGAATCGCCCACTGGCAAAATCGCCAACGATTTTGTCGAAAAGGAAAATCGCCGCGCTGAGCCGACGAACAGCATCGACATGATAGTCGGAGATGGCGGCGATGTGCGCGTGAAAATTCGCGCCGAGCATGGCAACATTCGGATTGCAGAAACCAATCCCTGAGCCATGCCTTCATTCGACATCGTCTCGGAAGTGGACAAACAGGAGGTGGACAACGCGCTCAATCAGGCGCGCAAAGAGATCGCCACCCGGTTCGACCTCAAGGATGCGAAAACGGAAATCATCCACGAAAAAGAACGGATCATGTTGACGGCCGATGACGCCGCGCATTTGAAAAGCCTGCGCGAGATCGCGATCGGCAAATTGTCCAAACGTGGCGTTGATCTTCGCAATATCGAACAGGTCGAGCCGGAGATTTCGTCCGTCGGGCATGCCCGCCAGGAACTGAAAATCACTCAAGGCCTCGAAGGCACTAAGGCGAAAGAGATCATTCAGGCGATCAAATCCCAGGGATTCAAAGTGCAAAGCCAACTGCAAGATCGACAAATCCGCGTGACCGGAAAAAAGAAAGACGACTTGCAGGCGGTGATTCAGTTCGTGCGCGGCCGCGACTTCGGTGTGGCGACCGGGTTCAAGAATTTCCGGGATTGAAATGGATTGGAGGGACGAGTTCTGTCTCGTCCGACTTTTTTGGGACTTTTTCTCATCCGCCTTGCACCGGCGGCATGATCGAGATCTCGTCGCCCGGTTTGATCACGTAATCGCGCTCGACGAATTCGACGCCCGCGCCGATAAGAATCGTTTGACCATGCGCGCGGAGTGGCGGCATTTCGCGATAAAGCTGTTCGAGCAAATCGGCGACCGTTGCTCCCTGGTCAAGATCGACATCGAGCGTCTGGCATCCCGCCAAATCGCGCAATTGTGAATAGAACTGGACGCGAATCTGCACCGGCTTTCTCGCGCATACGAAATCAGCCTCTCCCCTCGATGCAAGGGGAGAGGCTTGAAGTCAGCAAATCGCCAGCGCAGCGCCGCGCGCGAAGCGCAGCTTTAGAAGTGGCCCGGAATCCAGACCCAGCCGCCGGGCCGGCGTTCCCAATGACCGCGCACATAGATCGCGCTCGCTCGCGGTCAGACATAATCGGTTCCCGTCCAGCGCCAGTAACCCGGCGTCCAAGCGTAGCCGGGACCGGGCGCGACGGTTTGCACTTCCACACGCGGCGCGGGCGGCGCTTGGGTCACCAGCACTTCCCCTGTCACTGGCCCTGTCGTCGTGACTTCTCGCGTCACGGTCGTCGTCGTCGCCACTGGCGCTGGCTCTTCATATGCGCAGCCAGCCAACGCCAATGCTGAAATCAACAAACAACTCCTAAATCTCATAAAACATTTCCTCCTTAGTTTTAGTTCGCTTGGCGCGAGCAACTTGGCTTTGCCAAAAGCGCAATCGCATGGCGAAAAACAGCTTCCTGCCCGATGCTCAAACATGCTCTACGTGGTCGCGACACCGATTGGAAATCTTGGCGACATCACCCTGCGCGCGCTCGATGTTTTGAAGTTAGTCGATCTGATCGCGGCCGAAGATACACGCCACTCCGGCATTTTGTTGAAGCATTACAAGATCGACAAGCCGCTCATCAGCTATCACGAGCACAATGAAGCGATGCGCACGGCCCAACTCGTCGAGCGGCTCGCCGCCGGCGAAAACATTGCGCTCATTACCGACGCCGGCACGCCCGGGCTGTCCGATCCCGGCGCGCGGCTCGTGCGTGAATGCATCAAACGCGAGCTGCCATTCACGATTCTTCCCGGGCCGTCATCTATTCTGACGGCGCTGATCGGCTCAGGATTTTCGACCGATAAGTTTTTCTTTGTCGGATTTTTGCCAAACAAAAGCGGCGGACGAGAACGCGAACTGCGCGCCGCGGCGGCACGTGACGAGACCACCGTCTTTTTCGAATCGCCTCACCGCCTCATGAAGACACTCAGGGCCGCGGTCGAGATTCTGCAAGATCGACAACTATGCGTCGCGCGCGAGCTCACGAAGAAATTCGAGGAATTCCGCCGCAGCATGGCGAGCGAGTTGCTCGCGCATTACGAGGCGCA
This sequence comes from Verrucomicrobiota bacterium, assembly GCA_003219225.1. Lineage (GTDB taxonomy): Bacteria > Verrucomicrobiota > Verrucomicrobiia > Chthoniobacterales > UBA10450 > AV17. The sequence goes on from QHPZ01000202.1 coordinate 7,152, forward strand.
TCCGCCCAAGGGCGAAATCGTGCTGGTGATTGCCGGTAGGGCGAGACTCCGTCGAGCCGACAAATTCAACGGCTCCGCAGAGCGTCGCCCTACCGAGTAGGTTCCCGTTTGCGAAACCGCAATATCTATGAGATTTTGCGCGGCTTTTCTGCCGCCAGTGACGGCGGCAGCTACAATTTTGGCGTATGGCTTACGCAATTATCAAGACGGGCGGGCGACAGCATCGTGTGGCCGAAGGCGACACGCTCGATGTCGATCTTTTGGACGTTGAGCCGGGCAAAACCGCCACCTTCGGCGAAGTGCTCTTTCATGCCGACGGCAAACAGGTGACGCACGGCGACCCGTTCATTTCCGGTGCCAAGGTCACCGCCGAAGTCGTGGAGCAGCGCAAAGACAAAAAAGTGATCGCGTTCAAGTACAAACGGCGCAAAGGTTATCACCGCACCGTCGGCCACCGCCGCAAGCTCACCCGCGTCAAGATCAAATCTATCAGCCTCGGTGCAAAGAAGTCCGCAGCCAAGAAAACTGAAGAGTAAGAAACGCCGAACCTGGAATTAATTTATGGCTCACAAAAAAGGACAAGGCAGTGTTAAGAACGGGCGCGACAGCGTTAGCAAACGGCTCGGCGTAAAAAAATTCGGCAGTGAGATCGTCGTCGCCGGCAACATCATCGTCCGCCAGCGCGGGACCAAGTTTCTGCCCGGCAGAAACGTCGGGCTCGGTCGCGATTACACAATTTTTGCGCTGGTCGACGGCAACGTGCGCTTTGACCGCGCGGGTCGGCGGGTGAACGTGGACCCGGTTTCCGCCGCAAAGAACTAGCGTTCGCTTTTTCCGTCCGGTATCCGGTTTCCGCTTTCCGGTTCAGCGGCTTTTGCGGTATAAGCGAGTTGCGCCCATGAAATACAACACGTTCATTCTCTTCGGTGCGCCGGGCAGCGGGAAAGGCACGCAGGGCAAGACCCTTGGCACCATCCCGCGCTTTTTTCATTGTCCCTGCGGCGACGTGTTTCGCTCGATCGACACCCGCACGAAAGTGGGGAAGGCGTTCCTCGAATACTCCAGTAAAGGCCAGCTCGTGCCCGATGACATCACGGTCGAGCTTTGGAAGGAGGCAATCGATGCCGCGGTGGACGCGCACAAGTTCAAGCCGGACATCGACGTTCTCGTGCTCGACGGCATCCCGCGAAACATCGGCCAGGCCGAAATCATGGAAAAGATGATCGACGTGCAGAAGGTCTTCCATCTCTCGTGTCCAGATCGCGAAACGCTCTTTCAGCGCTTGAAGAAGCGCGCACTCAAGGATAACCGGCTCGACGATGCCAACGAGCAGGTGATTCAACGTCGCCTCAACATTTACGAGAAAGAATCGAAACCGGTCCTCGGTTATTACCCGAAAGACTGCGTCACAGTGATTGACGCCACCCAGCCGCCC
>QHPZ01000202.1:8593-15955 GCA_003219225.1 Verrucomicrobiota bacterium
ACCGATACCACCACCACCAGCAGCAGCAGCAGTTTGAAAATTTCACGGCGTCGGCGCTTTACTGCGAAAAGTGTCGGGCCGCCATGCCGGTCCGTGAGCGGCTGCTCCTGATCCTGCCAGACCGGGAGATATTCGATTATCTCTGCACCGGCTGCGGTTCGTCCGTCGGCCAGCGCGAAGTCACCGCCGGCGAGAAATTGATGACCCAGGCAATGGCCGAGCGGCGCGCGCGCCGTGGGCCGCTGGGGGTTTTGCCATAACGCGCCCATGCGCGTTCTCTTCATTGGCACCGGCGCGATCGGGGTGCCGGCATTGCAGGCGCTGATCAATTCAACCGAGCACGAGCTCGTTGGCGTAATCACTGGTTCAGACAAGCCAGTCGGACGCGAGCAACGAATCGAACCCTCACCGATCAAAAAGGCGATCGGTAGGGCGCGACCGTCCGCCACAGGACGGATTCGCCGTGGCGAACCGGGCGCGCCGATCTTACAACCCGCAAGAATCAAAGAACCACAAACCGTTGCTGACATTCGCGCGCTCGCGCCGGACGCGATTGTCGTAATGGCTTATGGTCAGATATTGCCGCGTGACGTGCTCGAAATCCCACGGCTCGCCTGTTTAAACTTGCACGCTTCGTTGTTGCCGCGCTGGCGCGGCGCGGCACCAATTCAGGCAGTGATCGCCGCCGGCGATCGCGAAACCGGCATCACGGTCATGTACATGGCCGAGGGGCTCGACACTGGCGACATTCTGCTGCAACGCCAGATCGACATCCTGCCGAATGATACCGGCGGCACATTGCACGATCGGCTCGCCCAAATTGCGCCGGAAGCTCTGCTCGAATCCCTGCATCTGCTCGCGCGCGGCAACGCACCGCGCGTTCCGCAGGACAACACGCGCGCAAGCTATGCTCCGAAACTGACCCGCGAACACGGCCGGATCGATTGGAACGAGCCCGCCGACGTCATCGCGCGAAAAATTCGCGCTTACAATCCGTGGCCCGGCGCGTTCGCGAAGCTCGACAACCGCAACCTGAAGATCTTTTCCGCCGCAATTGTCGATCTTAGCGGCAAACCCGGAGAAATTTTGCGCAGCGATAAAGAACTCGTGATTGCTGCCGGCGAGATGGCGCTCTCGTTACATGAAGTGCAGCTCGAAGGCAAAAAGCGGATGAGCGCCGCCGAATTTCTAAAAGGTTTTCGCGTGTCCTTGTAGCCGCGGTCGCTGACCGCGGTCCGGCGTCAGCTACGCCGGCTACAGTCATTTTGCTTTCCAAGATCGACATGTTTGAGTTTGATGAGTATCCGCCGCCATGGAAACGGAAACGCCAGCTTACAAACGCATCGTCCTCAAGTTGAGCGGGGAAGCCATGCAGGAGCGCGGCGGACGCGACAACATTTCGCCGCCGGTCGTCCGCGAGATCGCCGCGCGGATTAAGGAAGTGAACGACCTGGGCGTGCAAACTTCGGTCGTGATCGGCGGCGGAAACATCTGGCGCGGCTTAGCGGCGTCGCATCGTGGAATGGATCGCACGACCGCCGATTACATGGGGATGCTCGCGACTGTGATCAACGCGCTCGCGCTCCGCAGCACGCTCGAGCGCATGGATGTTGAGACGCGCGTGCAAACCGCCATCGAAATGAAAAATGTGGCTGAGCCGTTCATTCTCGGCCGCGCCATTCGCCATCTGGAGCTTGGTCGAGTCGTCATCTTCGCCGCCGGCACCGGCAATCCTTATTTCTCCACCGACACGACCGCGGCGCTGCGCGCGAGCGAGATTCGCGCCGATGTCATTCTCAAAGCGACAAAAGTGGATGGCGTTTACGATCGCGATCCCAATACCGACGCAAACGCAAAACGCTACGAGCGCATCACGTTCAGCGAAGCGCTGGCCAAACGGTTGCAGGTGATGGACTCGACCGCGTTCAGCCTTTGCATGGACAACAAAATCCCGATCGTGGTGTTCGATGTGAACAACCCGACCAACATTCGCGACGCGGTGCTCGGGCGAAAGGTCGGCACGCTGGTTTGCGATGACACGACGGCGCCGGAGAATCCCAAACAATGACGCGCGACGACATTCTGCTCGAGGCCGAGATGGCGATGGAAAAAAGCGTCGATTATCTCGTGCACGAATTTGCGGCCGTGCGCACCGGCAAAGCTTCGCCGGCGCTGGTGGAGAACGTCGACGTGCAAGCTTACGGCGCGACCATGAAGCTGAAACAACTCGCGCTCATCACCACGCCGGAGGCGCGCCTGCTCGTGCTGCAGCCGTTCGATGCCGGCACCGTCCAGGACATCGAGCGCGCGCTCAAGGAATCAAAGATCGGCATCACGCCGGCGGTTGACGGTAAAGTGATTCGCCTCCCAATTCCCGAGCTCTCGGAAGAACGGCGCAAAGATCTGGCGCGTTCGTTAGGGAAAATGGCCGAGGAAGCGCGCGTTCGTGTGCGCAACAACCGGCGCACCGCCCATGACGAGGCGAAAAAACTCAAAGCTGCCGGCGGATTGAGTGAAGATGGATTCCACGATCTCGAAACGGAAATTCAGAAGCTGACCGACCGCTTTGTTAAATCGATCGACGATCATCTCAAGCACAAGGAAGCGGAGATTATGAAGGTGTGAGGGAAATGACGAAGCACGAATGACGAATGTCGAAGGAATGACCATTCGGATTTCGTCATTGCGCGTCAGCGTTTACAGCCGCACCAGGTCGAGCAAGAACTGGCACCAGAGATAGATCATCCCGCACTTCTCTGTCATTCCGAGCGGAGCGAAGCGCAGTCGAGGATCTCACAATCGACGCTGCGATGACGCTGTTTAGCTTGTGTGCCCCAGGCTCAGATTGTGAGGTCCCTCGCCGTCTGCGCGGCTCGGGATGACAGCGCTTTCAGAGCCGCACCAGATCGAGCAAGAACTGGCACCAAAGATAGATCATCCCGCGCCAGGAGTATTTCACGTCACCGTCGGGCGTTTGTTTAAGGACGCCTTTGTCGATGTTGTGCGCGATTTGGTCGCGCAGATCTTTTTCCATCTCCATCTGGATCCGCTCTTCGTCGAGTGGATCGACCGCCCCGACGTCCACCTGGTTGCGCCGAAGAAATTCGCGATGGCTTTGATAGAGCTGCCAGAATGAGTGGTCGGGCCGCTGGCGATTGATCCGGAACTGCGGCGTCAATTTCAGGCCGTAGGAGAGTGGATAATTCCAGGTCGTCCAGATGGTGCCGTTCTGCGCGCGCGAGGAGATGCGCAGGTAATAAAAGGAGAGATCATTCTGTTCATTCAGGCAGATCGTCGCTTGGGCGCGGTCCTCGTCCTTGTAGAACAAACGAAAGAATTGCCGGTAATCTTCCCAGTCCCAGCCGGCGTCGTTCACGTGCACGAACCCTTCGTTCTCGATCTCGTGCGTGATCTCGTTCAGGTTCGGGAAGATATCCGACGAGGGCGGACTCTTCGGCCGAAGCTGCTTCTCTTTCGGCAACCGCAGCGTCCGGATACGGGTGAGAATTTCCAGCCATGGAAGAAAGAGCCAGCTCAGCGCCGCGATCAGGCCGAGCACCCAACTGCCGGTGATGAAATAGATCGCCAGATAGGATGAGATGAGGATGCCGAGTGCGCCCGCTTTCTGCGAAAAGGAGCTTTGGAAACTGCGCAGGGCGACACTGAGCACCGCTACCCCGAGCGTCAGGAAAAGGCCGAAGAGCATTACGGATTGATCTCGTGCTTGCGCAGGAATCGTTCCAACTGATCGGTGTCGAAGTTGGCCAGGACCTTGTCGCCGGCCACGAACGTCGGCACATAGCTCTGGGCCGAGAGCTGTTTCATCTCTTCGTAAGCTTGTCGATCTTCCCCGACATCGATCTCGGTGAAGCTGTAGCCGCGCTCGTTTAGATAATCCTTGGCGTCAATGCACCATGAGCACCATTCGCGGCTGTAGAGTTTCAATTCCATTGCTGCGCCGAAATAAACGAGCGTAGCTTTTCTCGTCAATCCCCGCTCAGTGCGGATAAAACCTCGTGCCCGCGTGCGCGTGCTGTTTCAGCAACTCGCACGGCGCAAATTTTTCATCCACACGGGCAAGCATTTCGAGTTGATCGACAACTTCTTTCAAACCGAAATGCTCCGCGAAGCGCAGTGGCCCGCCCCGGAACGGCGCGAAACCCGTGCCGAGGATCATCCCGTAATCGGCGTCCTCGGGTGCTTCGACGACGTTTTCTTCGAGACAACGCGCCGCTTCGTTCACCATGAGAAACACGAGCCGGTGCGCCAATTCCTCGCCAGTTAATCGCAGTTCCACATCCCCGTGCAATCCGCGGCGCCATTGCGCGAGCGCGTCGTTCGGGGCCGCTGTCTTGCCGTCGTATTTATAGAAACCGACGCTGCTCTTGCGCCCAAGCATCTGGCCATCGCGCAGCCAGAGCAGCACGGCCGGCGCATGATCGCGGCGCCCGAACGCCTCCTCGAGCGTTGCGGCTATGTCGATAGTGATGTCGGCGCCGATCTCGTCGATCAAGCGCAACGGCCCCATTGGCATGCCCCATTCCACAAGTGCATTGTCGATCTTGTCGGGTTCGACACCTGCTTCGAAAAGCTCCGCCGCGTCGAGCAGGCAGGGAAATAAAACGCGATTCACCAAAAACCCCGGACTATCGCGCACGACGACGGGAAGTTTGCCGATTTGCCTAACGAACGCGAGCGCGTGCTCCCTGGCTTCCCCGGAAGTTTCCTTTGCCAGGACGACTTCGACCAATTTCATCCGGCTAACGGGATTAAAGAAATGCAAACCGAGGACGCGTTCGGGCGCGACGGTGCAATCGGCGAGCTCGCTCACTGGCAGCGCGGAGGTGTTTGTCGCCACAATCGTGTGAGGCCCGGCTTGCATCGAGAGTTCGCGGAAGATTTCCTTTTTGATCTCCATTTTCTCGGAGGCCGCTTCGATGACGAACTCGACGTCGCGCAATTCCATCGGCGCAGTGGAAGCAACGATTCGCGCCCGGCCGCGCCTGGCGTCCTCTTCGCTCATCAGACCGCGCCTGACCGCGTCGGCGTAGTTTTTTTCAATCTTTGCGAGCCCGCGATCGAGAATGTCGCGGCTCACATCGCGCAAGATCACCGTCACGCCACGCGAGCTCAGCCACTGCGCGATGCCCGAGCCCATCACGCCGGCGCCAATGACGGACGCGTGCACAACTTTCGGGTGCAAGCTTGTGGAAGTGCCCTTCTTGTATTTCTCCGCCAGAAAGAAATTTCGGATCAGATTTTGGGTCGGCTCGCTTTGGCCAAGATCGACAATCGCGTCGAGCTCGCGTTGCATAGACTCCTGCGGAGAGCTTTCAAGCGCGCGATGGATAATATCGAACGCGCGCGCCGGCGCCGGGTTGCCGAGTTCAGGCGGGCGTTTGACCTGCGTCTCGATGTGCGGCGGAGAAGGCGTGGGTCTTTTCCCCTGCGCGATCTTGTTTCGCGCTACGTCGAGCAATTGGTCGCGCGGGACAATTTCATCGACCAAACCAGTCTTTAGCGCCTCGCGCGCGGAGTGGAGTTTGCCGTTGAGAATGACCTCGCGCGCCGCTCCGAGCCCGATCAATCGCGGCAAACGCGTGCACCCGCCCCACGCCGGGACGAGTCCGAGCGTCGTCTCCGGCAAACCGATCCGCGTCGCGGAGTCGTCCGAGGCGACGCGATAGTGGCACGCCAGCGTGATTTCGTATCCGCCGCCCGCGCAGGCGCCATGAATCGCAGCCACGCTCGGTATTTTCAGCGCGGCGATTCGATTGAACACGCCCTGACCTGTGGCGATGAACTCGCGCAATGCGCCGGTCTGCGCGTCTTCCAAAAGCGTTTTCAGATCCGCGCCCGCGATGAAGATCGACTTCTTTGCTGAGGTAACGATGAGGCCGCGGAGCGAGCCGTCCTTTTCGATCATGTCGAGGTGCTCATCCAGCTCTTGGAGCGTGGCGGCATCGAAAATGTTCGCACCGGAATCGGGTCGATCGAAAGTCAGCGTGCAAATGCCATCGTCGACCTGGCGTTGAATCATTGAAGCTGCGGCAACAGCCGGCATACCATGGATTCTCGATTGTTTCTGCCAAATGCCAAGCGTGGAGGCAGGGACGCTGCGCTGCCCCGAAAGCATTCGGGGGTCATCGCGGCGCGATGACCCTACCAACATTGCGCTCCCGAAACGCGAGTGTTACAAACGCCACGTGGTCGGCAAACTTTTAGCGCCAGAAATTCGGAGCTTGATCGATACGCGCAATTTCGGCGCGCTGCGCGAGTTGTTTTCCGATTGGCCGCCGGCCGACGTGGCCGATGTGATTCTCGATCTTCCGGAAGACGAGCAGGTCATCATCTTCAGGGTCTTGCCGGCAGCATTGGCGGCCGACGTTTTCGAATACATCGGCATCGAGGAACAGCAGAAACTTTTGCGGGCGATGGCCCACGAACAGGTCGTCGCCATCTTGAACGAGATGTCGCCGGACGATCGGACCGCGTTGCTCGAGGAATTGCCGAGCGCGGCGGCGCGGCAGTTGATCAAACTGCTCACCCCGGAGGAACGGCGGGTCGCCCAAGCGCTGCTTGGTTATCCGGAAGGCAGTGTTGGCCGTTTGATGACGCCGGATTTCATCGCCGTCCACGAAGATTGGACGGTGCAACAGGTGCTCGATTTCATTCGCGAATACGGGCAGGACAGTGAGACCCTGAACGTCATCTATGTTGTCGATGAGCGCGGCAAATTGATTGATGACGTGCGGATGCGCGAGTTTCTGCTCCGGCCGCTCACCGCAAAAGTGAGCGACATTCGCGATCAAACATTCACCGCGCTAAAGGTAAATGACTCACAGGAGGAAGCGCTCAACGTTTTCCGCAGATACGATCGGGTGGCGCTGCCGGTGGTCGATTCGAGCGGCGTGCTCGTCGGAATCGTCACCAGCGACGACATGCTCGACGTCGCCGAGGAAGAAGCGACCGAAGATATCCAGAAAATCGGCGGCATGGAAGCACTCGACGAGCCGTATATGCGGATCTCGCTTTGGAAAATGGTGCGCAAACGGGCGGGCTGGCTCGTGATCTTGTTTCTTGGCGAAATGTTGACCGCCACCGCGATGGCAACTTATCAGGACGAAATCGCGAAGGCGGTGGTGCTGGCGTTATTTTTGCCGCTGATTATTTCCAGTGGCGGCAACTCGGGCTCGCAGGCTTCGACGCTGATCATTCGAGCCATGGCGCTGGGCGAAGTGACGCTGCGCGACTGGTGGCGCGTGGCGAGCCGCGAGATTCGCGCCGGGCTCTCGTTAGGCGCGATCCTGGGAACCATCGGCGCGGCGCGGGTAGCGATCTGGTCGGAGATAGGCGAACGTT
>QHPZ01000034.1:0-5189 GCA_003219225.1 Verrucomicrobiota bacterium
AAATCCCGTTTTAAAGATTCGGTAGGGCGAGACGCTGTCGAGCCGATGAACTCTTTCATCCATCGTAAGCGGCTTACGATGCAGGTTGGATCGATCGAAACTTTGCGCGCAAGAAATACAAAATGGAAGCACCGAGGAGAATTGCGCCGATCTTGGCGAACTTGTCCCAAGGTTGCGTCAGCCAGAAGAGCCAGAGAATTGCGCCGATCGCAAGCGCTGGAACGATCCGCATGCCTGGAAAAACCAATGCGCGTTGATCCGGAGGCACTTCACGTCGAATCAAAGGCCACACGCTGGCACAGCAAAGGAGATACATTAGCAATATTGCAACATTCGACAGCACGGCGAGCTGTTCGAAACTTGAGCAAACCGACAAGATGAACGCGATTGCCGCATAGGTGATGATGGCGACGTCGGGCGAGCGATAACGCGGGTGCACGTGCGCGAACCACGCCGGGAGGAGACCGTCGCGCCCGAAAGCAAATATCATCCGCGGCGAACTGAGAATGTCGCTCGCCACGAAACCAAAGGCAGAGACCGCTGCGCCAAAAATCAGAATGGTGCGGCCAATGTTGCCCAGAAATATTGCGGCAGCTTCAGCAAGCGGCGTCTTCGGATAATTTGCCAGACCGGCGCCAAGCGTTCCCTGCGCCACCAGTTGGATTGTGATATAGATCACGGTCGTACTGACGAGCGCGAGGTAAGCTGCGCGCGGCACTGTGCGCGCCGGGTTTTTGACTTCACCGCTTGGGATCAACGCGACCTCGATTCCAACGAAGGCAAAGATAAGCAGCAGGATACTGTTACCTAACTCCTCGCTGCTGGGCCACACCGACCAACCGATGTTCGCTCGATTAATGAAAAATATTCCGATAAACAGAAAGAGCAGAATTGGCAGAAGTTTCGCCACCGTCACTGCTCCGACGGCCCCGGCACCGCCGCCGACGCCTCGAAGGTTAATGATGACAAGTGTGAGATAGATCACGAACATAAGGCCCACTCGGACGATCGAGTTGCCTAACAGTGGCACGAGACCCCCCAGCGAATCCACGAGCACGTTGCCTACACCCGCCACCGCAGATATGGCAGTGATGCCGTAAAGTACTCCGGCGACAAAACCGACGTAACGGCCGAACGCGACCTCCACATAAGCGTAAAGACCGCCGGTCAGTGACACGCGGCTGCCGGCAATCGCAAAGCAGGTGACGAACAACACCATCGCGATCGCACAAGCGATGAACGCGAGCGGGGCTGCTGGGCCGAGACCTTTTGCAACAAGCGCCGGCAAAACAAAAATGCCGGCGCCAATCGTTGAGTTAACAATGTTCGCGGTAAGTCCCGGCACACCGATCGCCCGGACGAGCTGTTCGTCCACGCGCTCGGCGCGTTCGATCGATATCGTCTCTTCAGACACCCGCGAATCGTGCGTTATTCCCGCGCCCGAGACAAGATCGACATATCAGCGCGGCTCGCGCTAGTCGCGCTTCAACAACAACGGCGCGATTAGACCGAGGACGAGCAGTCCGCCAAGCAGGAGCCAACTGCGGTGCGTGTTCGTCCAGAGTTGCGGGCTGACGCTGTGGGCACGGGCGTCGAAGTCACCGTGCGCGCCGCGGTCTTCGTTAGCGTCAACCGGTTCCCAGAGGTTGTGCGGACGATGTCGATCTTCCGCGCCGTCGTGCTGCTGGGAATCGTAGCCGGTGCGGGCGAGATAGTGGTCGAGCAAACCAGGAAACATTTTGTTGCCGATAATCGCCTCAACGGTCGGCATGCCGACATAAATCTCGCGCCGCGGGTAGTGCGACGCATACACGATCGCTTCGGCCGCGACTTCGGGTTGAAAAATCGGCGGGACCGGTTGCGCTTTTCTCGGCAAGCGGCTCTTGACCCAGCTGAACTGCGGCGTGTTGAGCGCGGGCATTTCAATGATCGTGACCCGCACCCCACTTTTGTCGTGGATCAATTCGCAGCGGAGCGAATCGACAAAACCTTGCACGGCGTGCTTGGCCGCGCAGTAGGCGGCTTGTAACGGAATGCCGCGATACGCCAGCGCCGAGCCGACTTGAATGATGACGCCGCGGTCGCGCGGCAACATCCGTCGTAGCGCGGCGAGCGTGCCGTAGACATAGCCGAGGTAAGTGACCTCGGTGACGCGCTTGAATTCGTCGGGTGTCATTTCCTTAATCGGCGAAAACACCGATGTCATCGCGTTATTCACCCAGACATCAATCGGACCGAAGTTTTCTTCGACTTCGCCGGCGCCGCGTTCGAGCGCTGCGGCGTCAGCTACGTCGAGCGGCAACACCAACGCTTCGCCACCGTTGGCTTCCACATCGCGCTGCGCACCTTCGAGTCCGGCGCGACCGCGGGCGATCAAACCGATGCGCGCGCCTTCGCGGGCGAAGGCTTTGGCCACGGCTCGCCCGACACCCGCCGATGCGCCGGTAATCACAATGACGCGAGCAGGTCCCATTGTAATTTAGATCGCCGGCGCCCGAAGCGGCGGCTGTGAACGGCGCAAGTTGGTTGCCCGTGCGATCTCTTTTTGAGAAGGAAGAATCTGCATGGCGCAACTCTTCTCGCCGCGCGCGAACATTTATTCCCGGGTGCTGATTGTTGGCGTCCTAATTCTGATTGGCGGTGCCGGCTGGGCGACTTCCGCGATCTTTTGGTCCCCTTCGACGACCTACGTCAATGTGCCGCTCGATCAGCCGGTCCCATTCAGTCATAAACATCACGTCGGCGATGACGGCATTGATTGCCGCTATTGCCATACCTCGGTCGAGAAATCGCGTTTCGCTGGCATGCCCACGAGCGAGACCTGCATGAGTTGCCACTCGCAAATTTTTCCCGACGCGCCCGTGCTCGCGCCGGTGCGGCAAAGTTTCGCCACGAACACGCCGCTCAAGTGGAACCGCGTGTATGACCTGCCCGATTACGTCTGGTTCGACCACAGCATCCACGCCGCGAAAGGGATCGGCTGCTCGACGTGTCACGGGCGCGTCGACCAGATGCCGGTCACCTGGCGGACGACGACGCTTTACATGAAGTGGTGCCTCGATTGTCACCGCGAGCCGCAAAAATTTGTCCGCCCGCGTGACAAAGTTTTCGACATGGCGTGGGAACCGCCGCGCGATCAACACGCCCAAGGCGCCAAGCTCGTCGCGGCGCACAAGATCGACATCAGCGGGCGACTAACGAATTGCGGGAGCTGCCACCAATGAATGAATTCGCTTCCGGCGCGAGCGAGTGGCCCAGCGATCTGAGCCGCCGCGAATTTTTGCGCTTGAGCGGGGCGACGGTTGCGCTGGCCGGGCTCGGCGCGTGCACGAAGCAACCGATCGAGAAAATCGTGCCCCACGCGAAGCAGCCGCCGGAGATGATTCCCGGAAAACCGTTGCACTTCGCGAGCGCCACCACCTTCAACGGCTACGCGCAAGGCATCCTCGTCACGAGTCGCGAAGGACGGCCGATCAAAATCGAGGGCAACCCCGATCATCCGGCGAGCTTGGGCGCGACCACCATCTGGGCCCAGGCCGATCTGCTCGATCTCTACGATCCCGATCGCGCCAAGACTGTGATGCACGGTGATCAACCGAGCACGTGGAACGATTTCCTGCGCGATGTCGATCTTGCGCTGCAAGCGCAACAACCCACCGGTGGGGCGGGCATTCGCATTTTGAGCGAGTCGTTCACTTCGCCGACGCTCCAGGCGCAGCTCCAAGTTCTGCTGCAAAAGTTCCCGCGCGCTAGGATTGACGTCTGGAATCCGATCGCTCCTGACGAATCGCCGCTGCGCTATGACTTGAGCAAAGCAAGAGTGATCGTCGCGCTCGATTCCGATTTTCTCTTCATGCATCCGGCTGCGCTGCGGCGTGCGCGCGATTTTGCTTCGAGCCGGCGCGCGAATGAAAACGCCGCCATGAGCCGGCTCTATGTCGCCGAGCCGACGCCGACGATCACCGGCTCGACATCGCAGCGCGCGATATTCGCTCGATCGCGGAGGAATTCGCTCGTGGCGTCGGCATCCTGCCGATGGGTGAAAGAGGTGTCTCGCCTCCCGCCGCTAACTCCTGGATTCGCGCGGCCACCGAGGATCTGCTCGCGAACCGAGACGCGAGCATTGTGATCGCTGGCGAAACACAGCCGCTCGAAGTGCACGACCTCGTTGCCAAAATCAACGAGCAGCTTGGATCGACATTCGCGCGGCAGTCGGCTACTCGATACCATCAAACCAAGTCGTTAGGCCAGCTCGTCGGGGAAATGAAGTCTGGCGCAGTTGAGTTGCTCATTATTCTCGGCGGCAATCCCGTTTACGACGCGCCGGTCGACTTCGATTTCGCGGGCGCGCTGCGGAGAGTAAAGCTGAGCGTCCATCACACGCTGCACCCCAATGAAACATCGCGAAATTGTAACTGGCTGATTCCGGCGACTCACTTCTTGGAGTCGTGGACCGACGCCGTGGCGTTCGACGGCTCGGCTTCGATCGTTCAGCCGCTGATCGAGCCGCTCTACGGAAATTTTTCAGTGCACGAAGTCGTCAGCGCGTTGATCGAGCGGCCGGTGCGCACGGCTTACGACGTCGTCCGCCAGTTTTGGTATGGCCGAAATCCGAGCGCGACTTTCGAACACGATTGGCGTCGCGCGCTGAGCGACGGTGTGTTTGAAGATGTCGGTCTTGCGCGGTGGATCGCGCTCTCCGAGCGCGATGTTAAGACTAATGGCGGCGAAGCCGCGTCAACCTTAACACCGTCCGCGGAGCGGCCGGTCCGCCTCGAAGTTGTTTTTCGGGCAGACGCAAGCGTTCTTGAAGGCCGCTACGCAAATAATGGCTGGCTACAGGAGCTGCCGCGGCCGTTCACGAAATTGACCTGGGATAATGCAGCGCTGATCAGTTCGGCGCTGGCCGCGCGGGAGAAGATCGACAACGGCGATGTGGTCGAGGTCGAGTTTCGCGGACGCAAACTCAAAGCGCCGGTGTGGATTCAACCGGGACAAGCCGAAAATTCTGTCACGCTCCATCTCGGCTACGGCCGAACTGAAGCTGGTCGCGGCGGCAAGGGTGTCGGATTCAATGCGTATGCGCTGCGCACCTCGGACGCGCTTTGGTTCGGGGATGGGCTAGCAATCCGGAAAACCGGCGAGAAACATTCCTTCGCCACGACGCAGCGACATCATCAGTTGGAAGG
>QHPZ01000034.1:5205-6442 GCA_003219225.1 Verrucomicrobiota bacterium
TCGGAAGAAGAACCGAAACGAGACGAGACACTCTACGAGCCGAACGAATTCGAGAACCGCGGTTACGCGTGGGGAATGGTTGTCGATCTTGGCGCGTGCATCGGCTGCAGCGCGTGCACGATTGCGTGCCAGGCGGAGAACAACATTCCAGTGGTTGGAAAGGAGCAGGTCGCGCGCGGACGCGAGATGCACTGGATTCGAATCGACACCTACGAATTCGGTGCAAACGAAAATCCGCGATTCGATCATCAGCCCGTGCCGTGCATGCATTGCGAACACGCGCCGTGTGAAATCGTCTGCCCGGTTGCGGCGACGGTGCACGATGATGAAGGTTTGAATCTGCAGGTTTACAACCGCTGCATCGGCACCCGCTATTGCTCGAACAATTGCCCCTACAAAGTGCGCCGGTTCAATTTTCTCGAGCTCAACGCCGCGCTCAGCCCGACCGAAAAGCTGGTCAAAAACCCCGACGTGACGGTGCGCTCGCGCGGCGTGATGGAGAAATGCACCTATTGCATCCAGCGGATCAACGCGGCGCGGATCAATGCCGAGTTGCAAGATCGACAAATCCGTGACGGCGAAGTCGTGCCGGCGTGCGCGCAGGTTTGCCCGACTGAAGCGATCGTGTTTGGCAACGTTCACGATCCGGACAGTCGCGTCTCGCGGCTAAAACGCTCGCCGCTTAACTACAGCATGCTCGCGGAACTGAACACGCGGCCGCGCACGACGTATCTCGCGAAAGTCCGCAACCCAAACAATGAACTGGAACAAAATGGGTAGGGACGGACCGCCGGGCCGTCCGTCTTTGTTTGCCACTGTAACACGCGTTTCCGGCGCGCCCGGCGGTCGCGCCCTACCATGAAATCCGACGACACAACGTCCTCGCTCGGTTATCCGACAAACCTCTTCGCCGGCAAGCCAACATTCGAGAGCCTCAACGCGACGATCAGCTCGATCGTGTTGCAAGATCGACAACCGCGTTCGTGGTTCTTCGGGTTTCTGATTGCGTGCGCATTGCTCGCGCTGTTTTTCGTCGCCGTATCGTGGCTGCTGATTCGCGGCGTCGGGATTTGGGGCATCAACATCCCGGTGGCGTGGGCGTTCGCGATCATCAATTTCGTGTGGTGGATCGGCCTGGCGCACGCCGGCACGTTTATCTCGGCGATGCTGCTTCTGATGTTTCAGCGCTGGCGCAGCGCGATCAATCGCTTCGCCGAAAGCATGACGCTGTTCGCCA
>QHPZ01000035.1:0-4481 GCA_003219225.1 Verrucomicrobiota bacterium
AGAAAGGAAGAAGTCAGAATCCAGAAGGAAGAAATGTCTCCATTTCTTAATTCATAATTCCTGCTTCTTAATCCCATCATGCCAGTTCGTTACGGTCGTTTTGAGATGCCGAAAACTCTCGTCAAAGACGAGAATGCAGCCACAGAGACTTACGCCAAGTTTAGCGCCGAGCCGTTTGAGGCCGGTTACGGTCACACCGTGGGTAATTCGCTCCGCCGCGTCCTGCTTTCCTCGCTCGAAGGCGCCGCGATCACCGCGGTGAAAATCACCGGCGCACAGCATGAGTTCGCCACTTTGCCCGGTGTCGTCGAGGACGTGACCGACATCGTGCTCAATCTCAAGAAGGTGAAGTTTAAGCTCGATGGTCAGGACCACGAACCGAAGAAGCTTTCGCTCACCGTCAACAAAGAAGGCGAAATCACCGCGGGCGACATCCAGACCATTCAGGGTTTCGATGTGCTCAACCCGAAGCAAATCATCTGCACGCTCGACAAGAAACACAAATTCGATGCTGAACTCGAGGTGCGCGTCGGCCGCGGGTTCGCCACCGGCGAGGAGAACAAACGTCCCGATCAGCCGATCGGCCTGATCCCGATCGATTCAATCTTTTCGCCGGTCACGCGCGTCAAGTACGCGGTCGAGAATACTCGCGTCGGTCAGCGCACCGATTATGACAAGCTCATCCTGGAAATCTGGACGGACGGTCGGTTGACGCCCGATGATGCACTCTTGCAAGCGTCCGCGATTTTGCGCCATCACCTCGATGTCTTCGTCAACTTCAATGAAGAAGTGATCGAGTTCGATGAAACACCGGCCGGGGTGAGCGAAGAGAACATAAAGCTCAAGAAGCTGCTCAACATGAGCGTGAACGAGATCGAGCTCAGCGTGCGCGCAGCCAATTGCTTGAACAATGCGAACATCACCACCGTCGGCCAGCTTGCGCAGAAGACCGAGGGCGAGATGCTCAAGTATCGCAACTTCGGCAAGAAATCGCTCAACGAGATCAAAGACAAACTGCAGCAGTTGGGGCTCAGCCTTGGGATGAAATTTGAACCGGGCCTCGTCGAAACACCTGCGGGACCGGATAGTCAGACGGCCGATGGCGCGCCAGTCGCCGCCGAGCGGAAATAACTGTTCGTTAGGCGAGGAGCGCTGCCATGCGACACCAGAAGAAAACGCTGAAGCTCGGCCGCACGGCTGAGCACCGGAAAGCGCTGCTCGCCAACCAGGTTTGCAGCTTGATCGAGCACCGGCGCATCAAAACCACGCTGGCCAAAGCGAAAGCCGTCCGCCCGCTCGCCGAACGCATGGTCACTCTCGGCAAAAACGGCTCCCTCCATGCCCGGCGCAATGCATTGTCGACCTTGCGCCATAAAGATGCCGTCAAAAAACTGTTCGACGAAATCGCACCCGCCTCGACCGAGCGCAATGGCGGTTACACCCGCATCATTCGGCTCGGTCAGCGCAAGAGCGATTCCGCCGCAATGGCCTTGCTCGAGTGGATCGACGCGCCCCAGGTAGTCGAGGAAAAACCGGCCGAAGAAAAGAAAACGAAACGTAAACAGGCCGAACCGAAGCCGGAGAAAAAAGCAAAGCGCGACGAAGCAAAACGCGAAGAGCCTCCCGCCCAAGAAACACCACCGAGCGCGCCCGCGCCTGAGGAACCAAAGCCGAAGAAACGGCGCTGGTTCGGGCGCAAATCCGCCGAGGAGAAGTAGAACGCTTCTCGAACGTGGGTCGCTCGCAGTTTTAGGAATGGTACTCCTGCAAGCTGCGTACACGCAGTCTGCTCTTCTGGAGTGAACGAATGCCGTTCGCGCTCGCCAGCGCCGCGCGCACCGTCGTCATGATCGGGATTTTCTGCGCCAGCGCGGCGTTGCGGATTTGCACCTCGTCTTCGCGCGGGATTTTTCCGCTCGGCGTGTTGATGATGAAGTTGATATCGCCGTTCTTCACGCGATCGAGCACGTTCGGCCGGCCCTCGCGTAATTTGAACACCTTTTTCACGCGGATCTTCGCCTTTGCCAGCGTCTCCGCCGTCCCGGTCGTCGCGATGATGCCGAAACCCAGCTTCACAAACTGCCGCGCCACCGGCACAACCGCCTCCTTGTCCGCATCCTTCACGCTGATGAAAACGTTGCCTTTCCGCGGCAGCGGCGGCGGCGCGGCCATCTGCGATTTCGCGTAGGCGAGTCCAAGATCGACATCGATGCCCATAACTTCGCCGGTCGATTTCATCTCCGGCCCGAGCGCGATGTCGATACCCTGATAGCGCAAAAATGGGAACACGGCCTCCTTCACCGAAAAATGTTTCGGCACGATTTCCGCGGTGAACCCGAGTTCGGGCAAAGTTTTCCCGCTCATCACTTTGGCGGCGAGCTTCGCCAGCGGCACGCCGATGCTTTTGCTTACGAACGGCACGGTGCGCGAGGCGCGCGGATTCACCTCCAGCACGTAAACGTCCTCGCCTTTGATCGCGAACTGCACATTCATCAGGCCGCGGACGTTCAGCTCGCGCGCCATCGCTTTAGTCGCGGCGGAAATTTCGGACAGCACCTTGTCGGACAATGAGAACGTCGGAATGACGCAGGCGCTGTCGCCGCTGTGAATCCCCGCTTCCTCGATGTGCTCCATGATCGCGCCGATCACGGTCAGTTCGCCATCGGAAATGCAATCGACGTCCACCTCAATCGCGTCTTCGAGGAAACGGTCCACGAGAATGGGTCGGGTAGCGTGGCGGTCTCGGCCGCGGTGCTCCGCGTCTCGCGGAGCACTCTGCGTAGGTATGCCGGACGAGACGTCCGCCACTGCGCTCGGGACAAGCGCGCTACCCTCGTCAATCGCGTTTGCGACATATCGTCGCAAATCATGCTCGTTATACACCAGCTCCATTCCACGTCCGCCGAGAACGAAACTTGGCCGAACAAGTACCGGATACCCGATGCGGTTTGCGATATGCACCGCTTCTTCTTCCGTCAGCGCCGATCCACTTGGCGTCTGGCGCAGACCGAGCTTGTCGAGCATTGCGGCGAACAATTGTCGATCTTCCGCCGTCTCGATGCTCTCCGGTTGCGTACCGAGGATCGGCACGCCGGCCGCTTTCAAACCGGCAGCGAGGTTGAGTGGCGTTTGTCCCCCGAACTGGACGAAAACGCCTTCTGGTTTCTCCTCTTCGTAAATGTTGAGCACGTCCTCGAGGGTGAGCGGCTCGAAGTAGAGCTTGTCGCTCGTGTCGTAATCGGTCGAAACCGTCTCGGGATTCGAGTTGACCATGATCGTTTCGAACCCGAGGTCGCGGAGCGCGAACGCGGCGTGCACGCAACAGTAGTCGAACTCTATTCCCTGCCCGATACGATTCGGCCCGCCGCCCAGGATCATGATCTTGCGTTTCCCACTTTCGCGCCGCTCGTTCTCGTCGCCGTAGGTCGAGTAGTAATAGGGTGTGTAGGCCTCAAATTCGGCCGCGCAGGTGTCGACCAGCCGATAGGTCGGCGTCACTTTTTCGCCAATCCGTTTTTCGCGGATTTCCTTTTCTCTTAGCCCATGCGCAATGGCAAGTTGGCGATCCGAAAATCCAAGTTTCTTGGCGCGGAGCGTCTGTTTCGTTTTCAAACACTGCGATTCAGTCACGATCTCCGCGATATTACGCAGGAACCAGCGGTCGATTCTCGTCAGTTCATAAACTTCGTCGATTGACAGGCCATCTTGAAACGCCTGGGCGAGGTAAAAAATGCGTTCCGCGTTCGGGACCGCGAGTTTCAATCGCAGCGTCTCAAGATCGACATGTTTGTCCGCGCCGTCGCGGCAGAGGCCGAAGCGTTTGATCTCGAGGCTGCGCAAGGCTTTTTGCAAAGCTTCCTTGAACGTGCGCCCGATCGCCATCGCTTCACCGACGGATTTCATCTGCGTCGTCAGCGTCGGGTCGGCCTGCGGAAATTTCTCGAAGGTGAACCGCGGCACTTTCACGACGCAATAATCGATCGTGGGCTCAAAACAGGCCGGCGTTTCGCGTGTGATGTCGTTACGGATTTCGTCGAGCGTGTAGCCGACCGCAAGTTTCGCCGCGATCTTCGCGATCGGAAATCCGGTTGCCTTCGAAGCAAGAGCGCTCGAGCGCGACACGCGCGGGTTCATCTCGATCACGACCATTCGCCCGTTCTCCGGATGCACGGCGAATTGGATATTAGAGCCGCCGGTCTCGACACCGATCTCGCGAATCACGGCAAAGGCGGCGTCGCGCATGAGCTGATACTCGCGGTCGGTGAGCGTTTGCACCGGCGCAACGGTGATGGAGTCGCCGGTGTGCACGCCCATCGGATCGAAGTTCTCGATCGAACAAACGACCACGCAGTTGTCCATTCGGTCGCGCATCACTTCCATCTCGAATTCCTTCCAGCCGACGAGCGATTCCTCGATCAGCACTTCGGTCACCGGCGACAAATCGAGACCGCGCGCGGCGATGTCGTCCAGTTCGTCGCGAT
>QHPZ01000035.1:4559-8413 GCA_003219225.1 Verrucomicrobiota bacterium
CGCGGCACATCAAGGCCGATGCGCAACATCGCTTCCTTGAACAATTGTCGATCTTCGCCCTTGGCGATGGCCTTGGCGTTGGCGCCAATCAATTTCACCCGATGTCGCGCGAGCGCGCCGTTGCGATGAAGCTCCATCGCGGCGTTGAGCGCGGTTTGGCCGCCCATCGTCGGCAAAAGTGCGTCCGGTCTTTCGCGTTCGATGATCGCCTCGATCACTTCGGCCGTGATCGGCTCGATGTAAGTGCGATCGGCGAACTCCGGATCGGTCATGATCGTCGCCGGATTCGAATTAACCAGCACGACTTGGTAACCTTCCTCGCGCAGCGCCTTGCACGCCTGCACCCCGGAATAATCAAATTCGCAGCCCTGCCCGATCACAATGGGACCGGAGCCGATGAGGAGGATTTTCTTCAGCTCGTTGTTCCGCGGCATCTGCGCAGCGCGCAGGATAAATCGAAATCAGCCGAACTTCACGCGCGAAACATCACGCCCTTCTCTGCGGCCATGCGTTGTCGACTTCTTGTCATGTCGAGCGAAGTCGAGACATCTCTCATTGTTAACCGTAGGAGATTCCACGACTCCGTTCGGAATGACAGAGAAGTTTTTTCGGCTCCACGCGGCTTGCGTCTGCGCCATCCGTCTGGCTGCGAATGTGCATCAGCTCGGTGCCGACGATGCGCTTCACGAAATCGCTCGGCAGATCGATATCGCTATGCGTCTATGGAAACGCCTCAACTTGGATACGTTGAGCTTGCGCGAAGCCGACGAATGTATCGATCAGATTTCCATTCAGATCGAACACCTTGGTTTCAAATCGGCCCGATCCTGTAGTGAAATTCTGGTTCACTCTCAAGGTGGAACTCACTTTGGAAGTCCCGATTAACTCGCCGTTATCGTCGCGCCGGAGATAAACGACGGTGAGGGAAAATTCATTATGTCCAAGTCTGATCCAACCACCATGTCCTGTGCTCACGGCAGTGGCAACGGAGGGAGTTTCAACGACCTCTCCATTCGGAGTGCAAGTAAGCAGAGCTTTGATTACTTGCGCGCTTCCCGTTACGGTCGCATCCACGACCCACGAGCCTTCCAATTGCTGACCGTTTCCCGAGTTTGGTGCGGACTTCAGAGTCGTTGCGACGAGGATGCCGATGGAGGCGACTGAAGCTGCAAGGACAAATATCAATTGTGGTTTGATGCGCATAATTTTGTTTCCCTTGGTGCTCCTGATCGTTGTGATTTCCACAGGATTTTTCAATCCTATAATCGAGCAAGGCCGCAAGGCTCCCGAATCAAGTTCCGGTCCCGCCACTCGCGCCGATGCGGCATTATTTCAGAATCGACTCAGCCGGATAAATGACCCCATTCTTGATCACCGCCTCGATGTCAGACGCACGCGCAATGTCATCGAGCGGGTTCGACTTGAGGATCACGAGATCGGCGAAGGCGCCCTTGTCGATCTTGCCGATATGCGAGCCGGTTTCGCCGCCGAACAGTTTGGCGGCGTTCACGGTGGCGCACTGGAGAATTTGCATCGGGGTGAGGCCGGCTTCCTTCATCAGTTGAAATTCACGGAACAGCGCAGGGCCATGGATCGTGCCGATGTTTCCAGCGTCGGTGCCGGCTGCGATCGTGACGCCAGCGTCTGCGAGTCTTTTCAAATTCGGAAGCGCGACCGCATAAGTTTTTTTGATGCGATCCAATGCGTCGTCCGGTTTGGCCAGCGCGGTCTTGATTCGATCAGGTAATTTGTCCGGCGGAATTTTCGTGACGTCGAGCGACGCGATCACTTCTGGATTGCCCCAGGCCTTTTCTTCCGGCATCAGGTTCAGCTGATGCGAAAACGTGCGGCCGTAACGCTCGAAGACGACCAGGGTCGGACACAAAATGATATGTCGATCTTTCAGCAGCTTCACGAACGAGTCGTCTACCGGTTTATCGATCACGCTGTGGACAAGAATGTCCGCGCCTTCTTCAACTGCTGCGCGCGCCGTTTCCAATTCCGTCGCGTGAACCGCCACGCGGATCTGATGGGCGTGACTTTCTTCAACTGTGGCGCGAACGGTTGGCCGGAACGCATCGACCGGATGATCCTTGTCAACGATGTACCATATCTTCACCAGATCGGGTTTTTGCGCGGCGAGTTTGCGCACGAACTCGCGCGCTTGCTCGGGACCGTCGATCTTCACGATCGGCGGATCGCCCAGATCGAGTTTCTCGCGGGACGCCTTTTTGCGGGCTTCGAAATTCCAGAACGGTCCGCCGACGTCGACCACGCTTGTGATTCCACAGCGAATATAGCGCGCGAAGACGTCGTCGAGATGAGATTTGATCCACGCAACTTCGTCTTTATAAGGCCGAACGCTGTTCAGATCGGCACCGTCCGGTCGAGTGAAGAGGTCACCCGACTGAAAGAAATGAATGTGCGTGTCGATGTAGCCGGGCAAAATGAATTTGCCGGTGCAATCGATTCTCGGACCCCAAGCTTCGGGCCAGTTGAAGCTCTTCGCTTCCCCAACTCGGGCGATACGATTTCCGTCGATCAAGACTATCGCATTCTCAACAATTTGGCCGTTGCCAGGATTGATCAGCGTCCCGCCGGTAAGCGCGATTTTTTCAGCCGGAGCGCCGCTGGCGAGCGTTAGCCCGGCGATAATAACTGAGATTGTTTTCATGTGCCGGAAATCGGCCGGTGGTGGTGGCTTCTACCTTCCACCAAGATCGACGCTTCACGTTCCATCTCGGCATGATCGACGTGCCGCGGCTTCAAATAGAATTCATCGATCACGATCTGGACAAGCGCGGCCGCCGGCACCGCCAGAATCGCCCCGAGCACGCCGAACAAGCTGGCCATCGCAAGCGTAAAAAACAAAATGTTTACCGGGTGCAATCGCATCTCTTTCCCGAGCACGACCGGGACGAGCAGGTTGACCTCGACCTGGTAAACAAACAGCACAATTGTGAGCGCAAGCCAGAACTTGGTAGCGCCCATGCTCAACGCGACGAACAGGATCGTGAACGCGACGAGGAACGCGCCGATGTTCGGGAGAAACTCGCCGAGGAACGACATCACGCCGAAGACGAGCGCCGGTTGTACGCCGATGAGCCACATGCCGGTGCCGATCGAAAACCCGGTCACGAGTCCATTGATCGCGACGCCGCGCACCCACGCGGTCATCTGTCGCGCGAGGCGCGCGAGCGTGCGGTGCGCTTGGGCGCGGTACCGGTCGGGCGCGAGCGCGAGGTAGCCGGCAACGAGCGGCGCGGGATTGCTGAGCACAAAAATGAGCAGCAACAATGCAACCAGCACACTGACGACGCCGCCGACAAAGCCGATTGTCGATCTTAGGAGCAGGTTCGCGACCGTGCCGGCTTGCGCACCAATCTTACCCGCGATCTCGTCCGTCTCGGGCAGCGCGGCTGCGACCGAGGGATAGCGCGAGGCGAGCGCTTCGAAACGGCCGCGCACCCCGTGCCATAAATCCGGTGCGCGACGGATGAGTCCCTCCAGTTGCGCGGTCACCGGCGGGATCGCCACGATTGCGAGCGTGCCGGCAACCAAAATCAGCGCGAGCAAGACCAGCGCGACACCGAGTCCGCGTGGCACGCGGCGTCGTTCCAACCAGACCACGATCGGGTTCAGCACCATCGCGATCAGGAACACGATGGCAAAGAGCAGCAAAATCGTCCGAAGTGATCCAACGACCAGCCAGGCGATCGCGACCAGCAATACCAGACCGACAACGCGCCGTGCGGCGCGATAAGTCAGGGGCAGCTCGCTGTCGTTCGGCAGGTCCATCGCTGCGCTGTTCGCACAAACGCTAATACAACCGGCCCCGTCAGGTGAATCACTTT
>QHPZ01000036.1 GCA_003219225.1 Verrucomicrobiota bacterium
AACTGCACGCCCGCGGGCCGATGGCGCTTGAAGAACTGACTACTTACAAATACGTCATCCGAGGCAGCGGCCAGGTACGCGCCTAAAGGAAGCAAGTGCGCTTCATCTTCACCCTCATCGGTCTAATGGTTTCGCTCGATATCATCTGGTGGATTGTTTTCGTGCGCCTAACGAATCACGCGGCCGGGCGAGTAATCGTTTCGCTGTTCATGATGGCGATGATACTCGGTTTAATCGCCATCATCGCAGCAAGAATGGCGCGAGCTGATTGGGACCGATTCATTCCGAAGTTCGCCGTCTCAGCAATCTTCATCTGGCATTTCATTGGGCTTGGCCTGCTTTCACTGATCGGACTTGCGCTCATACCCATTCTGATCGGACAAAAGATCGCGGGATATTATCAAAATACTCCGATCGCAACGAGCCAGGTGATCGAACCCGCCGGCTGGAGCCGCCGTGAGTTCTTGCGTTTTGCCGGAGCAATGGTGCCACCGGTTTTTACTTTCAGCCTGACCGGTATTGCGATGGCCCAGCTAAGTGAGGTTCGCGTTCGGCGCTTCGTCCTCTCGATTGTCGATCTTCCAAAAGAATTGGATGGCATGACCATCGCACAGGTAAGCGACATGCACGTCGGCCGCTTCACCCACGGCGAGGTCCTGCAAAAGACTGTGCGCGTTGTCAATGAAATGCGTGCCGATCTCGTTTTGCTCACCGGCGATTTGATCAACGACGCGCTGGCCGATTTGGACACCGGACTGGAATTGGCCCGGAAGATGGAGGCGCGCTTCGGCCTGGCGATCATTGAAGGCAATCATGACTTGATCGAAGACCCCGCCGAATTTGAAACGCGCGTGAAGGCGTCCGGTATTCCGTTTTTACTCGATGGATCGACAATCATCCGCGTCCGCGGGTTTCCCGTGCAACTTCTCGGGCTGAGCTGGACGCGCGTTCGCGGTGAAGGACGCGACGCTGCAATTTCAACGGCAGTCAAGAAATTGCTCGAGCAGCGCACCGCCGACGCCTTCGCAATTTTAATGGCGCATCATCCGCACGCTTTCGACGCTGCAGCGGAGGAACAAATGCCTCTTACATTGTCGGGTCACACTCACGGCGGACAATTGATGCTCAACGAACGGTTAGGATTCGGCCCGGCAATGTTTCGTTATTGGTCCGGGCTCTACACCCGCGGCCAAAGCAATCTCATCGTGTCCAATGGCGTCGGAAACTGGTTTCCGTTGCGCGTGAATGCGCCAGCGGAAATCGTTCACCTTACGTTGCGCCAAGCTTGACGACGGCGTTGGAGCTGCCGCCGTCTCTGGCGGCAGGAATCTTTCACGTCTCGCTCGCGGAGGTCGTCGGCGGCGCGGGAGTGGCTGCCGCTTTTGCTGCTGCCACCTTTGCCGCTGCCTCAGCCGCCGCTTTCTTCTTTGCTTCAGCCGCGGCCGCTGCGTCCGCCAGGTTCTTGTCAACCGCTGCAGCTTCGACCGGGTGAATGCGGTGATAATAGTCGTTCGATTTCGACAGTTGCTCTTTGCGCAGGAGCAATGCGTCGAACCGCTCACGCTTACTCAGCTCGAAATCCTTGTCCATCTTGATCGCCTCGAACGGACAGACCTCGACGCAAATCTGGCAGCTCATGCAGACCGAGATGTCGATGTCGAACACCGCCGGGTAAAACTGCGGCTTGCCCATGTAATCGGGCTTCTTGTCGTCGCTCTTAATAATATAGATGCACTGCGGCGGGCATTCCTTCTCGCAAATCTTGCACGCCACGCAGCGCAACCCGGCCTGCGGATCGTCGCCGTCATATGGCAGAAACGGGAAGTTGCGGTAATTCTCCGGCAACGGAATACGCTCCTCCGGATATTGCACCGTGATCAGGCGCTCCTTCACGAAATAACTTCCAACGAAGTTCCGCGCCGTGACGGCCATCCCTTTGAGTATCCCAGTGCCGATCATGTGTTCGTTACAACGTTACAAAAGTTACATGGTTACAATTCGGAGCTCTTCGTTTTGTAACATTGTAACCTTTTAACTCTTTTAACATTCGCGCTAGCGATCGACTTCTCCCATGACGATATCGACGCTGCCGAGAATTACCATCACGTCGGCGACGGTGTGGCCGAGGCACATGTCTTCGATGACGGTGAGGTTGATGAAGCTCGGTGGCCGCACGCGGTAACGATACGGATTTGGTCCGCCGTCGCTGATCAGATAAAATCCGAGCTCGCCTTTTGGACCTTCGATGCGCCCATAAGCCTCGCCGACCGGCGGCTTGAACGCGCGAATTTTTACTTTCGAATTCATGATCGGGCCAGGCTGAATCTGCTCGAACGCCTGGCGCAATATCGACAAGCTCTCGCCCATCTCGAGGACGCGGAGCATGAGGCGGTCGTAGGTGTCGCCGTGATCGCCGAGCGGGATGCGAAATTTGAAGCGGGGATAAAATCCGTAGCCGTCGACTTTGCGAATGTCATAGTTCACGCCGCAGGCGCGCAGCATTGGGCCAGTGATGCCGGCGTTGATCGCAAGCTCGGGCGAAAGTTTGCCAACGTTTTGAGTCCGCGCGATCACGACCTCGTTGCCGACCACGAGTTGCTGCAACTCGTCAATGAACTTCGGGAAAAGATCGACAATCTTCTCCGCGCGCGCGAGCCATTCGTCGCTCGCGTCCACGCGGCAGCCGCCGAAGCGCATGTAATCGCACATCATCCGCGAGCCCGAGAGCGACTCGAACAGATCGAGAATCTTCTCGCGTTCGCGGAATGCATACATGAGCGGCGTGCCCCATGCCCCCATGTCGTTGAGCAGAAAACCGAGCAGCGACGCGTGATTTTGCAGCCGCGTGAGCTCGGCGAGGATGATGCGCAGATATTCGGCGCGCTCGGGCACTTCGATCCCGGCGAGTTTCTCGACCGTGAGCGCATAGGCCCAGTTGTTGGTCATCGAA
>QHPZ01000203.1:0-3074 GCA_003219225.1 Verrucomicrobiota bacterium
GAGGTGGTCATTCGCGACGAAGGTCCGGGCATTATGAACCCGACGAATTTGTTCGTTCCGTTTTTTACGACCAAGCCCGGCGGCTCGGGGATCGGCCTGACACTGAGTCGGCAAATCGCCGAAGCGCATGGAGGAACGCTCAGCCTGACAAATCGCAAAGATCGAACCGGCGCGGAAGCGGTGTTGCGGTTGCCGAAATAGAACTTCGCTGTCATCCCGAATCGCGCAGACGATGAGGGACCTCGCAATCGGAGTTTCGGTCACGCAATCTGCGTTGTGTGATCAACGGCGCGAATGTGAGGTCCTTCGCTTCGCTCAGGATGACACGCCTTTCTTTAATCTCGAGGCCGTCCCAATTGCGGGACGGCGTCGTCCCACAAGCGGAGCAGTTCAAGAAACCGACTTAAAAAATTTTGAATCCGGTGAGTGGGTTGAATGCCTCTCACTGGAGGAGAAGAAAGGAAAAATATGAAACCAACTCCCATTACCGATCAGAACGCGCGGCAATTCCCGCTCGTTGATTATCACTACCAGAGCGTGACGCTGGACACTTCGGTCAGCTGCTGCGTCAAACCGACGAAATCATTGCGCGACATCAGCCGCGATTATTTCGAGACCGAAGCGAACTACGATTTTCTCAGCAACGCCGCGGTGTTTGGAACATTAATCGTCACGGCTGCAGTGCCGATCGTGAGCGGCGCGGCCGCGGTGCTCGATCTGGTTCGGGCGCTGCCGTTGTTCTAACAACCCGTGACCCCACTGAAAAAAGACAACACCATCGTCAGGCCGAGCGGGTTCGCACCGGAGCTTTCCTCGATGGACAAGCCGCGCGAAGGCGTGGCTGCGCGCAAACGTAAGCGCCGCATCCTGATCATTGCTGGCGGCGCGCTCGGCGTGTTGCTGGCGACGTTTGCCTTGTCGCGTTTAAAACCGGCCGCGCCAAGTGTCGATCGCTCCAGCGTCTGGATCGACACGGTGAAGCGCGGGCCAATGGTGCGCCAAGTCCGCGGCCTAGGCACGCTCACGCCGGAAGAAATTCGCTGGCTGCCGGCAAACACCGAAGGCCGGGTTGAGAAAATTTTGATCTGGCCGGGAACAAAAGTTGAACCCGGTGACGTCATATTAGAGTTGAGCAGTCCGGAGCTGGAACAGAGCGCGGCTGAAGCAGTCTCCAAAGCGAAAGGCGCGGAGGCCGTGCTGGCGTCGGCGCGCGCCACTTTGCAACGCGAATTGCTCGACCAGGAATCCAAAACAACCGCGGCCCACTCCGCTTATCAGCAGGCCAAAATGGAGCGCGAGACGAACGATCAGCTCGCGAAAAATGGTCTCGTGGCCGTGCTCGTTTATAAGACTTCGAAAATGAAGGAAGAGGAGTGCGCGAAGACCGACGAGATCGAGCAGAAGCGGCTGGCCTTCTCGCGCGATTCGATCGAGCCGCAGCTCGCGTCGCAACAGGCGGCGGTCGATCAGGCCAACCAACTCGCGAAATTAAAGCTCGACCAGGTCGAAGCGCGTAAAAGTGGGCGATAATCTCGCGCGCGTCGCCGATCCGACGAAATTGAAAGCACAGATCAAGATCGCCGAGACGCAGGCGAAAGACATTCAGCCAAACCAACAGGCCACGATCGACACACGTAATGGCGTCGTGAAAGGCCACGCCACTCGAGTCGATCCCGCGGTCGAGCAGGGCACGGTCACTGTCGATGTTGCATTTGACGAGCCGTTGCCGAAAGGCGCGCGTCCCGATCTCAGCGTCGACGGCACGATCGAGCTGGAGCGCCTCGATAACGTCGTATTCGTCGGCCGCCCGGCATTCGGGCAGGAAAACAATACCGTCAGCATGTTCAAGCTCGTCCCCGGCAGCAGCGAAGCGCTGCGCACACCGGTGAAGCTCGGCAAAAGCTCCGTCAACACGATCGAAATCGTGAGCGGTCTCAACCCCGGGGACCAAGTCATCCTTTCCGATACGAGCGCGTGGGACTCCCACGATCGCATTCGGCTCAACTAAAACCATATGCCAACCACCACACTTAATCCTCAATCCACCACCCAAACCTCCGGCAACGGCTCCACGCCGTTGATCCGGCTCGACAGCGTCACGAAAGTTTTTCTGACTGACGAAGTTGAGACGCACGCGCTCTCCGGAATTCATCTCGATATCCGCGACGGCGAATATGTTTCGATCGCGGGCCCATCGGGCTGCGGCAAATCGACGCTATTGTCGATCCTGGGTTTGCTCGACACCCCATCGGACGGCAGTTACGCGCTCAAGGGATGCGAGGTGGCGAACCTTTCGTTCGCTGACCGGGCGCGCATCCGCAATCGCGAGATCGGTTTCATTTTCCAATCGTTCAATCTCATCGGCGACCTGACCGTCTACGAAAACGTCGAACTGCCCCTCACCTATCGCGGCATGCCCGCCAGCGAGCGCAAGGAGCTGGTGACGCAGGCGCTCGACCGGGTCGGCATGGCGCATCGCGCCAAACATCTGCCGAGTCAGTTGTCCGGCGGCCAACAGCAACGGGTCGCAGTGGCGCGCGCACTCGCCGGAAAGCCGGCCATCCTTCTCGCCGACGAGCCGACAGGCAACCCCGATTCGCGCAACGGCGAAGCAGTCATGAATCTGCTCAAGGAATTGCACGACGGTGGCGCGACCATTTGCATGGTCACGCACGACGAGCGCTTCGCGAAGCACGCCGATCGCACGGTGCATCTGTTCGATGGACGCGTGGTCGAGGACAGCCGGATCGCGGCCTAACGAAATGTAAGATCGACATCTTCAGCGCGTATGCTGAGCGAAATCAAAGTAGCGCTGCGCGGGCTGGCTAAAAGCCCCGGCTTCACTGCGATAGCGATTGTCACGATTGCGCTGGCGATTGGCGCGAACACAGCGGTGCTGAGTCTGGTCAACGCGCTGCTGATCCGGCCATTGCCGTACAAAAATCCGCAGCAACTGGTTTTGATTTGGGAACAATTCGCGAACCAGGGCTTGGAACGCATTCCCGTTTCCGCGCCGGAATACCTCGATTACGAGAAGGAGCTCCGAAGTTACGAGAACATCGCCGCGTTCGACT
>QHPZ01000203.1:3286-7393 GCA_003219225.1 Verrucomicrobiota bacterium
TGGGGATCATGCCGGCTTCGTTTGAATTCCCGATTCCGCTGTTCGGGCTTCAGGGCAATCAATTCGCGGGGCGCGCGGACATTTGGAAACCGGTCTCGTTTACCGAGGACGAATTGAAACAGCGCGGCGGCCGCAGTTACGGAGTGATCGGTCGTTTGCGAAGCGGCGTTAGTTCCAAACAAGCGCAGGCGGAATTGAACACGATTACCGCGAACTGGATTCCGCGCTTCAAAGAAAATTACGCGGTCGAAACCGGATTTGGCGCGCGGGTTTATGGTTTGCAAGACCAAGTCGTTGGCGGCATGCGCCCGGCGCTGCTGATTTTGCTGGGCGCGGTCGCGCTCGTGCTGCTGATCGCGTGCGCGAATTTGACCACGATGTTGCTCGCGCGCGGCGGTTCGCGCGAACGCGAGATGGCGATTCGGGTTGCGCTCGGCGCGGGACCAATGCGTTTGCTGCGATTTCTTTTGATCGAAAGCGTGTTGCTTTCAGTGATCGGCGGCGTAGCCGGCATCGTCGCCGCGATTTGGGGTCTTGATGTTCTTACCGCGGTCGGCGCGAAAACGGTGCCGCGTCTGCGCGAAGTGAATCTCGACGCGACAGTGCTGTTTCTTACCTTCGTAATCTCCGTCGCGACCGGAATCTTGTTTGGCATCGCGCCGGCGGTGGCGAGCGCAAAACCGGAGCTAACGGAAGCGTTGAAGGAAGGAGGGCGCGGCACGAGTAGCGGGGCGCGCCGCAATCAATTGCGCAACTCGCTCGTCGTTTCGGAGATCGCGCTCGCACTGGTGCTCCTCATTGGCGCAGGGCTGCTCATGAAAAGTTTCGTTCACCTCCAGAAAGTGAATCCCGGTTTCAATCCAAAAAATGTGGTGACGGCGGAGCTTTCGTTGCCGCTACTGAAATATCCGCGCGGCAAACCGGTGATCGACTTCTATGCCGAAGTTCTGCGGCGCGTGAGCGCATTACCCGGTGTTCAGACCGCCGCCTTTACCAACGTCCTGCCCCTGAGCGGATCCAACACCGACAATTCCTTCCACATCGAAGGCCGCAATGAGATGCAGACCAAAGTTTTTCCGGATGAAGAAATTCGCAGTATCACGCCGGATTATTTCCGAGTTTTACAAACGCCGCTCTTGCGCGGTCGCTTCTTTACCGAGGCCGACAACGCGGACGCGCCCGGGGTTGTGATTATCAATCAGGCGATGGCCAAAAAATACTGGCCGGGCGAAGATGCAGTCAGAAAACGGATCAACTTCGGCGATTCTGATCCGCAGAAAATCAAATGGTTCATGGTCGTCGGCGTTGTCGGGGACATTCATCATCAGGGCTTGGATGTCGATCCAAAGCCTGAGTTTTACCTGCCGCATCCGCAACGCGCTTATCGCGGGATGATCCTGGCGGTTCGCAGCGGGCAGGATTCACGCGCTTTGATTTCGACTTTGCGCAAGGAAATCCAGTCAATCGATCCGGATCAACCGCTCGCCAACGTGCGCACGCTCGAGACGGTGGCCGGAGAATCGATTGCGCCGCGCCGGATGTCAGTCGCGTTGCTTGGCGTCTTTGCCAGTATTGCGTTGTTACTCGCGGGCGTCGGCATTTACGGAGTCATTTCTTATCTCGTGGTCCAACGCACGCATGAAATTGGCGTGCGCATGGCGCTCGGCGCGCAACGGCAGGACGTCCTGCGGATGGTCGTCGGTCACGCGCTGAAATTGGTCGGCATCGGCGCGGTTATTGGTCTCGTTCTCGCACTTCTTTCAACGCGCGCGCTGGCCGCGTTGCTCTACAGCGTCAGCGCATTCGATCTGACCACGTTTCTTTTTGTCACAATCACGCTCGCAGGAGTGGCGTTGCTTGCCAGTTATGTTCCCGCGCTGCGCGCAACCCGCGCCGATCCCATGATCGCGCTCAGCCACAACGCTTAAACCATGATTAAGCTCCGCAATCTCGAACGCTCGTATCCGCTCGGTCACGGCAAGTTTTTCTACGTGTTGCGCGATATCACCCTCGATCTCGCCGAAGGCGAGTTCGTTTCAGTGATGGGGCCGTCGGGCGCGGGCAAATCCACCCTGCTCCATATCCTCGGTATGCACGACCACGGTTGGACCGGCGAATACTTTTTTAATGAAACGGCCGTTCACCACCTGAAAGCGAAGGAACGGGCTACGTTGCGCAACGAGAACATCGGATTCGTCTTCCAGCAATATCATCTCCTCGACGATCTGACGGTTTACGAAAATCTCGAGATCCCGCTGTCGTATCGCAAAATTGGCCGGAGCGAGCGCGCGGCCATCGTCGGCGATACGCTCGATCGGTTTCAAATCGTCGGCAAAAAGGATTTGTATCCGCGCCAGCTTTCCGGCGGCCAGCAACAGCTGGTGGCGGTCGCGCGCGCGATCATTGCCGATCCAAAACTGATCCTGGCCGACGAGCCGACCGGCAACCTGCACTCCAGCCAGGGCGAAGAAATCATGCAGCTCTTCCAGAAACTAAACGCCGAAGGCACGACCATCATTCAGGTCACGCACTCGGAAAAAAACGCCGGCTACGGCAACCGCATCGTGCAACTGCGAGACGGTTGGGTGGTCGAGCCGGACAGAAAGTAACTTATTATGATACTCGATTCATTTAGTCAGGATGTTCGCGTCGGCCTGCGCGTGTTGTTTAAGGAGAAGTCGTTTTGCTTTCTGGCGGTGCTCGTGCTCGCTCTTGGAATCGGTGGGGCGACGACGCAATTCACGGTGGTCAACGCCATCGTCTTACGCGGTTTTTCGTTCCCGCATCCCGAGCAACTGGCCAGTGTCGGCCTAATCGATCCGAAGGCGAGCGACCAAAACAATAACTTCGGCGTGGGCAATATTCCGAGCGCGCAGGACTACGAAGATCTGAAAGCGGCGCAGAAATCATTCTCGATGATGGCCGCTTATCTCAGTGGATCGACAATCAACCTGACCTACAAAAACACTCCGCAGCGGTATACCGGCGGTTACGTCACGGAAGATCTCTTCAAAATCGTCGGTGTCTCGCCGGTGCTGGGGCAGGACTTCACCGCCGAGGATAACAAGCCGGGGGCAGAAAAGGTGGCGATTCTCGGCGACGAAATTTGGCGACGCGATTTCGGCGCCGACCCGAATGTTGTCGGCCAGAGCGTTCGCATCAATGGCAAAGCCGCCACCATCATCGGGGTAATGCCGCCGAATTTTAAGTTCCCGAGTTCGGAGGAACTCTGGACGCCTTTATATAATGAGTTCCCGCCGAGACCGCGCGGCGAACTGCGAATCGGAGCCAGCAATGCGGCACCGGCGGTGATGGGCCGGCTCAAACCGGGAGTTACGCTCGATCAGGTCAACGCGGAGTTTATCGCGCTGGCCCGCCATTTGGCCGAGGACAACCCGAAAACCAACCAAAACTTTACATCTGCGAGTATCCAGCCGTTGCTGCACGCGTTTACCCCCGTGCAACTGCGGCAAATCGTCTGGGCGATGCTGGGCGCGGTCATTCTCGTTTTGCTGATCGCCTGCGTGAACGTGATGAACATGCAGTTCGGCCGCGCGGCATTGCGCGCGAAAGAGCTGGCCATCCGGGGCGCGCTCGGCGCAACGCGCTGGCGACTCGTTAGGCAAATGCTGACTGAAAGTTTTGTTGTCGCAGTGCTCGGCACGGTGGCTGGCGTGATTCTGGCCTACTGGTCGGTCGACTTGTTGGCCCGCGCGATCAAGGCGGCTCCGTTTCCGCCACCGTACTGGTGGCAATTTACAATCGATGGACGCGTTCTCGCGTTCACGCTGGTGATTACGCTGGTGGCGACGGTCGTGTCCGGATTGGTTCCCGCGTTTCTCAGCTCCAGGGGCAACGCGGCCGAGCTTATGAAAGAAGGCGGGCGCGGCAACAGCAGTCGTTTGGTCAATGTAATCACGCGCGTGCTCGTCGTAGGCCAGATCGCGCTGACTGCCGCGCTGTTGATCGCAGCGACCTTACAAATCAAATCGATCCGCAATCAGACCAAACTCGACTACGGCTATGATGAAAATGCGGTTTACGCGGCGCGCATGGCGTTAATGGAAGGGGCTTATCCGACGGAGGACTCGCGCCGGGAGTTTTTCA
>QHPZ01000037.1:0-3851 GCA_003219225.1 Verrucomicrobiota bacterium
GCGTGCCGAACGTGATCTTCTCGAAAATCTGGATCGCGATGAACGGCAGCACCGCCCAAAGAAATGTCGCGCGCCGCGCCCAGGCCGAAACCAGCAGCAGCCAGCCGTAGATCGGCGCATGCCAGAGAGCGATCGCGATCAGGCCGTAGAGCATTACCAGCCAATTTTGAAACACCGGGAAGTGGGCCCACGTCGTCGCCGGACTCACTCCGTGCACGATCAAATTTACGCTGCTCATCAGCAGCATGATCAGCTGCACGCAAACGACGAGAACGAAGGCGATTGCCGGCAGAACCGCCAGCGGAATGATCGCCTTCGAGAGCACGGTCGTTAGGTCTGAAACCGGGAGCGATTTCCAGAAGAGAATACTGCGATCGCGACGTTCGCCGTAGAGCGCGTCGAGACAGTAGAACACACCAACGATGGATATGACAAAGATCATCATCATCGCGGCCATGTCGTACGGCGCTTCGATGGCGGCCCGCTGCTTCACTGGGTCGTCGAGCAACAACACCACGCGTCGGCGTTCCGCCAGACCAATCGTGCTGATGGCAAGAGCAAAGACTTGAACCGCGGCGACAATCAGTGGCGCGACATAGATCGAGCGGTTCTCCCACAATTCACGCCACACCGACCAGTAAAACGGCCGCGTGCCTGCATTGCTGTAGCCGGGGTCGCTGACCCCGGCACTAACAGTGTTCGTTTCTGTATTCATTCTGGTCGTTTGACCTCTGACTTCTGACCTCCGACCTCTGCTTTGTTTCCCATCACTGCGACAAACAAATCGGCGATACTCGGGGTGCGCACTTCCCCGATCGCGGCGAGCTGTCCACGATCGACATTCTCGAAAAGCATCACGCTGCGGCCGAACACCTGGCGTTCATGCATCGGTTTGAGCGAGCGAGCTCCCTCGACATGGTCCGGATGCACCATCGCTTCGACATAGCGCGCTTCGAATTCCTCCATGCTGCATTCGAGCACGATGCGGCCGTGATTGATGAATATCAGATCGGTAAGAACATCCTGGACTTCTTCCACCTGGTGGGTCGTCACAATGATCGTGCGCTTGCCGTCGAAGTAATCGTTTAACAGCGAATCGTAGAATTGTTTCCGGTAAAGGATGTCGAGACCAAGCGTTGGTTCGTCCAGGACCAGCAACTTCGCGTCGATCGCCATGACCAGCGCGAGATGCAGCTGCGCCACCATGCCTTTGGATAACTGGCGCACCCTGCTCGTGTGTTTGATGTCTGTCCTTGCTAGAAAATCTTCTGCCTTTGCACGCTCGAACCGCGGATGCACGCCCGCGACATAATCAAGCAATTGCGAAACACGAATCCAACGCGGCAGCGTCGCGACGTCGGCAATGAAACAGACATCGCGCACAAGTTGATCGCGCTCGTGAGGATGGCGTTGAGCGCGGTCGTTTTGCCCGCGCCGTTCGGCCCGATGAGTCCGAGAATGCGGCCCTCGTCCACGCGAAGCTCGACATCGTCCAATGCGACGCTCGTGCCGAACGTCTTGCGCAAGCCGCGCGCTTCTATCGTTGCCATAAGATTAGCGCTCTCTCCCTTTTGCCGTCGAACGCCGCTTCGCCGCAGCGGCATCGAGTTCTTTCTGCGTCAGCCCAAGCCGCTGAATCTTTTCCGCGACCCTCGGCCATTCTTAGTTGAGAAACTTCTGACGTTCGCCTTTGAGCAAGAGCGCGCGCGCGCCGGCTTTGACGAACATGCCGAGCCCGCGTCTCATCTCGACCAAATCTTCGTGGACCAATTGCTGGTAAGCTTTGAGCACGGTGAGGGGATTGACGCGAAACTCGGCCGCGACATTGCGCACCGATGGCAGCGGATCGCCTTCCTTGAGCACGCCGTCGAGAATCATATGCACGCCCCGATCGCGCAGTTGGCGATAAATCGGCTGAGTATCATTCCATTCACGATTCATCCCTATGTTCCACAGCTCTCTGGCGCGACCGATTCGCGGCCTCGCCTCAGTGCAACATCCATCATCATCATTGTGATATAGTAAACTATGACACCAGCTCACTGGCAAGCACTATCCCCAAATTTGTATTTGGCGTGAAATCGCAGCCTCCTATCGGCGGCGAGGCATCATCCCGAAGTCAGCAGGTGGCAGCTGTCGTTCCCGCCTTGGTCAAGCGGGTCGCTCGCGACTTGTCACTTCCTTCCCGCTTCGGTAAAGCCGACTCTCTGCATCAAGGCGGCAAAGCGCGGGTCGGATTGAAGGCTTTTCGATTCCGGATCGAACTTGAACCATGCGAGTGTGTCCGAACGCTCCTGATAAGCTTTCTCGAGCCACTCGAAGGCTTTGTCTTTGTCCCCGAGACCCGCATAAACATAAATCCGGGCGGCGGTCGAAACAAAACGATGCTTCGCCAGTTCATCCAAACGTTGCAACACTTTGAGCGCGTCGGCACGACGGCCTGTGACAGCATAAGCATAACCGACGAAACCGAGACCAAGAGGATCGTCCGGCGTCAGACGGAGTGCGGTCTCCATCTCTTCGATACCACGCTGCGGCATTCCTTCGAACAGATACGCTCGACCTAGGAACCAGCGCGTCCACGGGTTGTTCGGATCAAGTTCTGCCGCTTTGGAAAAATGCGCCATCGCTTCATCGTAACGCCCGGCATAAATTGCGCCCCAGCCGAGAAACCAATAATTGGAAACGGAAAGCGGGTCGAGCTCCAGCGCGCGCCGGCCGTACTTGAGGGCTTCGTCGTAACGTCTCATCCCGGCGAGGAAATGGGTGTAAAGCGTGTAGCTCTGCGCCGATTGCGGATTCAGACTGATCGCGCGTTTGAATTCTTTCTCGGCCGCGGCCCAATCCCAGTCGTAATGATAGTGAACGAAGCCTAGCGACGCATGCGCCTCGGCCAGCGAATCATAGATTTCGATGGCCTTGAGCGCGGCCTCTTTCGCCTTCGAAAACGCTTCTCGCGGTGGAATTATCGCATCTGCAGCTATCACATAGTTATCGGCTAGACCGGTGTAAGCCAGGGGAGAGCTTGTCGGCGTAGAAGCGGCCCTGACGGTAAAGGTTGTAAGCTTCGAGATTCTCGGTTGGTTTTTTGTCTAACTGCTTCTTCTCCTCGCCGAGCAACCGCACTTTCAACGTCGTGGCCACTTGCTGCGCCACTTCGCTGCGCACGGCAAAGATATCCTGCATGTCGCGATCGTAAGTGTCCGACCACTCGTGATTGCCGTCCGAGGCTTCAATGAGTTGCGCGGTGATGCGCAATTTATTGCCAGCCTTGGCGACGCTACCTTCAAGTAAATGATTCACGTGCAACAGCTCGCCGATTTTCTGGATGTCTTCATTCTTGCCTTTGAAGGCGAACGACGACGTGCGCGCTTTTACCTGCAAGCCAGTGATCTTTGAGAGCGCGGTGATCAACTCTTCGCTCACGCCGTCGCTCAAATACTCGTCATTCTTGTCCGCGCTCATGTTCACAAACGGCAACACCGCGATCGATTTTGCCGCCGCCTCGGTGCGAGCCGCACTGGCACTATTCCGAGACGTCGTTTCAGTTTTGTTTCGCCAAAGATTGAAGGCGAGTAATCCAGCGGCGATGACGACGACGCCAATAATGAAAGTCGCAAACTTCCGCGGACTCCACGTCGGCAATTTCGCTGCCACATCAGGCGGAACATTCTCCGTTCGCTTCAGACCTTCCGGTGTCGCTTCGAACGCCCACGAAATAAACACGGCCATGGCAAAACCAAGAGCCAGCAGCACAACGAGTGACTTCATCACCCAGCTCGGCGCATCAAACGTCGGCAACAAAATCGACGCGGCCTGAACGAACAGCCACGCCACCACCGCGTAGGTGA
>QHPZ01000037.1:3881-5103 GCA_003219225.1 Verrucomicrobiota bacterium
ATTTTCGCGACCAACGCTTTGTAGCGAGGATCGTCGTGTAAGCCGGCTAACAGTGGATCGATTACCAGACCAAGCATTCCGGTGTCGTGAGTGTCGAATGAAATTTGCAGCCATTCGAAAGCTTTGTCGGTTTCACCGCGAACGGCGTAAACCTGGGCGATTTGATAGGCTGCTATGTCTCGGCTTTTGGCGATGAGTTCGGCTAAGGCCGTGTCGGCCGCTGCCCGATCTCCGCGGAGATGATGCGCGAGCGCGAGTAAGAAAAGACGATAGCTTTGGTCTGGCTCCAATTGCGCTTCGCGTAGCGCCATCTCGCTATCTCCGCGTTTGATCGCGACCAGAACCTGCCACCGGTGGCTCGAAGCGGCCGCCGGCATCAACTCGGCTGTTTTACGCGCGACTGCGTCCGCCTGATCAAGTTTGCCCTCGAACCAGAGAACCCGAGCGAGGTTGTTCTGTGCCGAGCCCGAAAGCGGATCCAATTCGATAGCGTGTCGAGCTTGTTTCTCGGCCTCATCGAGTTTGCCGACATAAACGATGACACGCGCCAGCAATTCGTTCGTAGTGGGATTCGCGGGCGAAAGTTCCTGCGCGCGCTTCAATTCGGAAAGACCATCCGCGAATTTCCACTCGGCAAAAGAGCGAACCCAGCCGAGGGCCGAATGCGCCTCCGCCAACATCGGCGCGATTGCGACCGCTCTCTCAGCATCCTCGCGCGCTTTCGGCCACGCCGTTTTACCTTGGCCGCTGAGATCTCCACTCAAAGTCCACGCTTCGGAACGCTCGGCGTAGGCAAGCGCGTAATCGGGATCGAGTCGGATAGCTTCATCGTATTGAGCAATAGATCTGCGATAGTCCTCGAGGTTGCGTCGCAGTAAGTAAAAGTGGCCTTGCAAATAAGCATTGTGGGCTTCGGTGTTTCTCGTCGCCGACTTCGTGACCGCACGCTCGTCCGCGCCGAGCAACGTTACCTTCAGAGATGAAGCCACGGCGTTGGCGATTTCCTCCTGCACCGCGAAGATATCC
The DNA here is from genome assembly GCA_003219225.1 of Verrucomicrobiota bacterium. Classification (GTDB taxonomy): domain Bacteria; phylum Verrucomicrobiota; class Verrucomicrobiia; order Chthoniobacterales; family UBA10450; genus AV17. The sequence continues at coordinate 4,908 of QHPZ01000037.1, forward strand.
TTCAGTTCGCGATCGAAGGTTCGCGTCCAAAGCTCGATTCCATCGGCAGCGTTAATTAATTCCGCCACGATTCGCACCCGCTCACCCTGCCTGCGCACCGTGCCCTCGAGTAGTGTGGCCACGCCTAACTTCTCTCCAATCGTTTTGGTTTCTTCCTTTCTGTCCTTAAACCGGAACGAAGAACTGCGGCCAATGA
>QHPZ01000206.1 GCA_003219225.1 Verrucomicrobiota bacterium
CGCTCGTTCCGGTTTTGTGCGGGCCAATATGAATGTAGCAGATGCGCTTCGTCACGGCACGAAGTATACACGGCCGCGGCAGGCAGTGGCAATGACGTGCGCGCCGCCGCCGAGGCAGCGGCAATCACCCCAGACGCGATCGCGGCCTGTGTCCAAGATCGACAACCAGCGTTGCCCCGACCGGCGGAATGCGGCCGCGGCGTTATCGGCTGACGTCCGTCTCTTTTGGCGCTTGCGCGACCCATCCAGCGCGTTGCGCCAGATCATTCCAAGGCGCGTCGACAGCTAGCCGCGGGTCCCGCATTATTTCATCGGCCAGCGCCACCAGGTCGCGGACCGCGCGCTCGAGCTGCCGCTGCGCGGATGCATCAGGCGCGCGCATGTCGAAATCGTTAGGTGCGAATTGTTGCTGGAAATCAGCGGCAAAAATTTCGGTCCATGTTGCGTCCCAGACTCGTTGTGCGAAATCGTTGTTCTCCTGCCGATAAGCCGCCTCGATCTCTCGGGCCACATCGGTGCTCAGCCCGCAGTAGCCGGTGTCGGCAAGTCGGTTTTGCTGGAGATAAGTGGCGAGCTCGGCCTTGTAGCGCATTGCTTGCCGCCACTTCAACTGCTTGCCGGTCGCCTCGATTGTCGAAGCGACGTGGCGCGCCACGCTGACGGTGAAAGGGCCGACCGAGGGATTGCGGCGGACGTCGGTGTTTTGAAACTGCGATAGGTCGAGCCCGATCGCTCGTAGAAATTCGCCCACCACACCGCGGGCGACGATTTCTCCCGTGAATGGCCGCGCAATCAGTTCCGCGCTGTGAGCGTCGGCCAGCTCAAGCAACGGCCAGTAGCGCAACGTCGGCCGCTGCACGACTTCGCGCGCGAAAATGTCGAACGGCTTCGACAGGCAAAAACTGCGAACCGCCTCGGCATAACGCGAGTTGAGCGACTGCGACTGGTTGCGGGGGAACAGGACGAGCTTGGGTGTGAGATTTAGCTCAGCGATGTGATCGAAAAACGTTCCGGCGCAGGCGGCGTGTCTTAACAGCCCCTCCAGCGTCTCGGAGGAAATAACGACCGCTTCGCATGGTGTTCGCGCGAGATCTTGTGCGAATTCAACGGCGGACGACTGCTGCGGTTCCGGCAGCGTTTGGCCGCAGAGTTTGCGGCCGAGCGTGTGATGTGCCCCATGAGCGGTCGCGCTTTCCGGCACGAAATAGCCGTGCTCGAGCAGCTGCGTCCGGTTTTGCTGCAACCACCACTGGATCGAGCTGGTGCCCGTCTTGTGCGGCCCGATATGAATGTAGCAGACGTGCCTGCGCATGCGTGTGAACCAAAGCGCACGTGCCGGAGGAATCGGTTCGTTCGGCTGACGTGCTGCCGCGTTTACCGGCCGATGAGAATAAAAATGCCAGCCAATAAAGCGAGAACGCCGGTCAGCACCGGCGGGATCGCTAAGCCCGCGATCGCAATGATACCAACGAGGATGAGATAGATGGCCAGCAACAGCATTCCGATGTTTCGGGTAATGGTCATTAGCGTCTTCTGAGGCAAACCAATGCACTTTGCACGCTCAAAATGGTGTCGCGGATGCTGTAGCGTGCGCTGTCTCAGCGCATCTTACGGACCCATCCGCTGAGGACAGCGGACGCTACAGTTCGCGTCGCAGCTTACAACCCCTCAGGGTGTCGCGTGGCGAAACCGCGCGGGTCGCGGAAATCATCATGCCAGCGTGGACCAACATCGGTGCCGTAACGCAGATCGGTGGTGTCGAGTCGTAGCCCGGCGATCACGGCAAAGGTGTGGCCGCGACGCGCATAGACGGTGATCCATTTTCCGCGGCCGCGTTTTCCGTAGCGCACGAAATCATTCGATGGCAATGGCACATCGAGAAGTCCGGCGTGGTGCAGCGCAAAGGAGACCGTGCCGGAGCAATCGTAGCCGTAATCGCTGAACGAGCCGTGGCCGCCGCCCCACACGTAAGGTGTGCCGCGCAATTTGTTCGCGGCCCAGATCGCGGCTTTGACATTGTCAGGCGCATTCGCCGGCGCGTACGCCATGCCATCGCGCAGCATCGCGCGTTTGCCCGGCACGGTTGGCCCGAGAACGGACATTGGTTGCGCGCGAGCCGGTTGCGGTTGATCAGCTGCGATCACCGCTTCGGCGCGTGGAATCGCGCGCGGCGCCACGTAGGCATATCCGGCCGGCTCATTGAGCGAAAATGGTTGCAGCGGAACGGTGAATTGCTGGTTGCGCGAACTGCGAGCCGTCTGCGCCGCCGCATCGGTCAATGTCGCCGCGCCGA
>QHPZ01000204.1 GCA_003219225.1 Verrucomicrobiota bacterium
CACCATTCAAATCTTCGTCGCGCTCGGCCTTGCGCCTTTAGCTTTCGCGCAGAGTCCATCGCCAGCTTCATCGGGGAGTCCGTCCACTGCCGGGTCAGCGAGTGCGAGGACAGATCTATATCACGTTCACTTCGCCAATGCTGCCGTGGGTAAAGCCCGCGAGCTCGGCGAGGAGCTGAAGAAACCCGGGCCGAATGCGCCGACGCCGGCCCACATAGTTCTTCTTCGTCATGTGGATGGCGACTCGTGGGACTACTGCCTAATCACGCATCTCGGAACGAAAGAAACGGTCGAAGCGAACCGGCCGACGACGGCTGCCAGCGTAGCAGCTCTGTGGGCCCAACACACCGACACGTTCGCTTCGGGTCCAGCGTGGGCCGAGTTCGCAAAACAACTCGGGCTCGATGACGCATCGAAAACCAGCGCGTCGGCTTTCGTTGTCTCCATGTATCGGCCTGTTTCCGGTCAGCGCGAGGCGCTCGATAAATTCCTGAACGAACCAGCCGATCGCGCGATTGATTCCTCGGCCGGGCGCGTGGTGCTGCAGCACTTGGAAGGCGCCGCCTGGACGTTTGTCGGCATCCAGCGGTGGAATTCCTGGGCCGATTACGCAAAAGACAACGTCGCGAGCATTGCGCAAATGGGACGCAATCAACAGGGCGGCTGGTTCAAATTGCGCGAGCTGATCTCATTCCATACCGACACGTTGTGTAATCGCATCGCGCCGTAACGCGCGCGCGAAGTATCCGCTGAGACACCGGGCGCTCCAGCCAATTGATGCGACGGTCGCAGACCGCCGCTATGGATTCACTCGCGTCTTTGTTTCTCGACCAGATGACGCAACTGGCGCTCCATGGTCTTGAAGGCGTCGTGGATGACTTTGTTGAGCGGCTCATGGGAGCCGTTGTCCATTTGTTGTTCGTCCGAGACGAGCTCGTGGCGCGGCGCGACCGTCACGTCGATGCGGCAACGGTAGGGATTGCCTTTGTGGTGGGTCTTGTTCGTCTGCTCGATCGCGATGTCGCAGCGGTTGATGTGGTCGCAAAATTTTTCCAGGCGCGCTGCGTAATCCAAAATGAGATTGTCGATCTTGTCTGATTTTTCCAGGCCGCGGTAGCTGATTTTGACGGGGAGTTGCATGGTTGGTTGGATAAAAGCTTACGCCCTAGTGTTCATCGCGCGCGAACAAAAAATCAGATCGGCCGCAGCGAGCGAAAATGGTTTGGCAACTTTGCCGGCTCGACTTTGACGAGATCGGATTTGACATGCTCGACGATGCGGTCGCGGACGCGGCCGGGTAAAAGATCGACAATGGCGGAATGAATTTCAGACGGGGCGGCAAACGACCAGCCTTCGGTGCCGTTTTCGCTTACGATTTTTGCGATTTGGTCGGCAAGTTGTTTGTAAATGCGGCGGTCGGTTTCGTTTTCGAGCTGGGTGCGCTCGGCGATTGATGCGGCGCCGCGATGAGCACCTGCGCCATCGGTGACCGGGAAACGACCTGCCAGATCGGTGACTTTGTCGATTAATTTGCCGTGCGCGTCGGTGAGGTTGAACGCTTGCACCAACTGCAAACTCGGGCCGCGCGTCGGCGTTTCGTCCACCCGATAGGCTTTCAAGCTTCCACGATCCGCGACGATGACGAATGAGGTCGGTGTCATAAGCAAAAGAATCTCAGAACGATTGGGCGTGCGAGACGCGCCCCATTGCCCTCGTTCAACATGGACTTTCTAAACTAAATTCGTCTCTCGTGTCGATCTTGCGTTTCTGAAATTGGAGGGGACGACCTCCGTGTCGTCCGAAGATTTCAGGGACGAGCCGGAGCGTGTCCCTTCATCTCGATCATGATTGCCCACCTGCGCGCTCTTCGTCGGCGCTCATCGCCTCGGGCAAACCGAACGGGCGTTTGCGCCACGATTCCTGCCGCGCCTGCGGTTGCAAGCCGTGCGTCAATTTGAGCAAATACGCCGCGCGCCCGCCAAGATCGACATCGTCGCCGGAGGAAAATGTCTTCGGCTCCCGCAGGAAACCCTCTTCCTCCATTGTGTCGAGAACCAGTTCCCACTGGAGATGTTCTTCGCCCGGCAGCATGAACGGGATCTTCTCGTAATGCGCGTTGATCAAAAAGAGAAACGTGTTGTCGCGCACCGGATTGCCTTCGGAATCGATCATGTCAGCGGCGTCGCCGCTAAGCAGCATGCCGAGACAGGGGACAAACGGCGAATTCCATTCCTCCTCGGCCATTTCGTTGCCGCCGGGGTTAAACCACATCACGTCCCTGATGTCGCCGCCGCGGACCCGGCGGCCCTGGAAAAATCTCGGACGCCGGAAGACTGGATGATCGCGCCGAAGTCTGATCAAATTCCTGGTGAACTCGAGCAGCTGATTCTGGTTCTCGTCACGCTCCCAATTGAACCAGCTCAGCTCGTTGTCCTGAGAGTAGGGATTATTGTTTCCGTTCTGACTACGGCCGAACTCGTCGCCGCCAAGAATCATCGGCACGCCCTGCGACAAGAAGAGCGTCGTTAAGAAATTGCGCCGCTGCCGCCGCCGCAAGATGTCGATCTTGGGATCGCCGGTTGGCCCTTCGGCGCCGCAGTTCCAGGAAAGATTGTTCTTCTCGCCATCGTTGCTGTTCTCGCCGTTGGCCTCGTTGTGTTTGTCATTGTAGCTGACGAGATCGTTGAGCGTGAAACCGTCGTGCGTAGTGACCAAATTGATGCTGGCGGATGGCCCGCGCCCGCCAAGTTGATAAAGATCGGGGCTGCCGGTAAGCCGGTAACCTATTTCGCCGATCTTGCCTTCGTCACCGCGCCAGAAACTGCGCACCGCATCGCGGTATTTGCCGTTCCACTCGCTCCACAGCACCGGGTAATTGCCAACCTGATAACCGCCATCGCCGATATCCCACGGTTCCGCGATCAACTTCACGCGCGAGACGACCGGGTCTTGGTGCACGGCCTGAAAAAACGGATGCAGTTTGTTGAAGCCGTGTCCGTCGCGCGCGAGTGCGCTGGCGAGATCGAACCGGAAGCCGTCGACGTGCATTTCCTCGACCCAATAGCGCAGGCTATCCATGACCAGGCGGAGGGTTGGCGGGTGCAACAGATTAAAAGTGTTACCGGTGCCGGTGAAGTCGAAGTAGAGCCGCGGATTGCCCGGGGCGAGCCAGTAATAGGCGATGTTGTCGATCGCGCGGAAGCTGAGCGTCGGGCCGAGATGGTTTCCTTCCGCGGTGTGATTGTAAACGACATCGAGAATGACCTCGATGCCAGCAGCGTGAAGATTGCGCACCATCGTTTTGAATTCATGCACCTGCTCACCGCGTCCGCCGCCGCTCGAGTACTCACCGTGTGGCGCGAAAAAGGCGATGGTGTTATAGCCCCAGTAATTCGTTAGGCCGCGATCAATCAATCCCTTCTCGTCGATGTGCGTGTGCACCGGCAGCAGTTCCACTGCCGTCACCCCGAGATTTCTCAGGTACTCGATCGCGGCGGGGCTGCCGAGTCCCGCGTAGGTTCCGCGCAAGTTCTCCGGCACCTCAGGCATCAGTTTCGTGAACCCCTTCACGTGCGCTTCATAAATGATCGATTGCTGCAGTGGAATGCGCGGCGCTCGATCGCCCGCCCAATCAAATGCCGTGTCGATCACCATTGCTTTGGGGACGCCCCAGGCGTCATCGCGAAAATCGGGCGCTAAATCTTCATCCGGATCGCCGATCACATAAC